>NZ_LHVN01000028.1:2500-79045 GCF_001269815.1 Pseudomonas sp. P1.31
CAGTGTGATCATGCTTCTATTGCTGCGTCCATGGCGCGCCAAGCTGACGGCCAAGTCGCTGCGCACGGTCATTGTCTACGGCATGGCATTGGGCGGGATGAACTTCCTCTTCTATATGTCATTGCGCACAGTCCCACTAGGGATCGCCGTCGCACTGGAATTCACCGGGCCGCTGGCCGTCGCCATTTACGCATCACGTCGCGCTATCGATTTTCTCTGGATTGGTTTGGCGGCTGCAGGCTTGTTCCTTCTGATCCCCACAGGCGCTACTACTGCCGGCATTGATCTGGTCGGTGCAGGCTATGCGCTGGGCGCGGGTGTCTGCTGGGCTCTCTATATATTGTTCGGTCAGAAGGCTGGCGCGGACAATGGTGTAACGACCGCAGCATTGGGCGTGATGATCGCCGCGCTGTTTGTCGCGCCCATCGGCATCGTGCATGCCGGCGCTGCTTTGCTGACGCCCTCGCTGATCCCGATCGCTATCGGCGTGGCCATCCTTTCCACCGCCCTGCCCTACACCCTGGAAATGGTTGCACTCACCCGCATGCCCGCGCGCACCTTCGGCACCTTGATGAGTATCGAGCCCGCATTCGGCGCGCTATCAGGCCTGCTGTTTCTGCAGGAATACCTGACGTTGTCACAATGGATGGCGATCCTGTGCATTATTCTCGCCTCCGTCGGAGCTACCCTGACAATGGGCAGCAGTGCGAAGCCCGCCATTGCGGCAGATTGAAACAGGATTTGACGAAGGTCTGGCATTTGCCGCTTATTTAGGCCATGTTTAGTCCGTTAACTCAGTGTCAGGCATGGATTTTTTCGAATACGGACGTCAGAACGCTTCAAGCGCGATCGCATACAGGCAGACCAGAGCAACAGACTTCTGGCTGCCATAAGGACGGTAATGAAACGAATTTTGATATTGATCGCCATACTCGCAGTTGCAGGCTGCGCGGCGACATCGGAAACCCAGGTAAAACGCGGTAAGAAGGGGCTGCACATCAACTGTTCAGGGCTGTCGTCCTCCTGGGACAAGTGCTACACCCACGCCGCCAACGCCTGTGCCCCCAAGGGCTATAAAGTCATTGCCAAATCGGGGGATGGCGTCGAAGAGCCTGGCGATTATCCTTTCGGCCTCAACCCTGCCGGCTACACCAGCCGCAGCATGATTGTCATCTGCAAATAACTCATTGCGGTCTGGCGATCTGCCGAGCGATTTCTTCCTGACTGGACTTCAGCACTGTGTGCTGAATGTCCGGTGTGGCCAGCATACGCGCCACCACCAACGCCCCGACACATTGCGACAGCACTGACCACGCCAGGCTGTCGCTTTCCAATATTTTCGCCCAACTCTCCTGCAACCGGCAGATCCACAGTTCTGCCTGTTCCCGCACTTGAATATCAGAACGGGCGATCTCCGCACCCAGCGCTGGCAAGGCACAGCCGGATTCGGGCTGCTCAACATGAGCCATGCTCAGATAGTGCTTGAGACAACGCTGCAGTCGCTCGTGATCCTGAGTGCCCTGCCCGCCCAACCGTTCCAGGCTCTGGCCCAATTCGCGCTCGACGATAGCGGTAAACAACGCATCCTTCGACGCGAAGTGACTGTAGAACGCCGCACCACTCAAGCCGATAGCCTTCATCAAACCATCGACGCCTACCGTGGAAAACCCCGAACGCTTCGCCGACAGCGAACTGCTCTGCAGCAGCTTTTCCCGGGTTTCCAGTTTGTGACTGGCGGAGTAACGCATGTGTTTGCCCTCAAAATTGACCGCCTTGACGTTGTCGGAATCCTAGCATAACGTTCGTTCACTTAACGATCGTTTAGCAAAGGGATCTACCCATGAATAACAAGAAGGTCGTGTTGGTTGTCGGAGCCGGCGATGCCACGGGGGGCGCTATTGCCAAGCGCTTTGCCAAAGAAGGATTCGTTGCCTGCGTCACGAGACGCAGTGCCGACAAATTGCAGCCGCTGGTAGACGCGATTGAGGCAGACGGCGGCGAAGCACACGGTTTCGCCTGCGATGCGCGCAAGGAAGAAGACGTGATCGCGCTGATCGAAGACATCGAAACCCGCGTTGGCCCGATCGAAGCGTTCGTCTTCAACATCGGCGCCAACGTGCCGTGCAGCATCCTCGAAGAAACCGCGCGCAAATATTTCAAGATCTGGGAGATGGCCTGCTTCTCGGGTTTCCTCAATGCACGCGAAGTGGCCAAGCGCATGGTCACGCGCAATCGCGGCACGATCCTGTTCACTGGCGCTACCGCCGGTTTGCGTGGAGCCTCAGGGTTTGCCGCATTCGCCGGCGCCAAACACGGTATCCGCGCACTGGCACAAAGCATGGCAAGAGAGTTGGGGCCGATGAACATCCACGTCGCCCATGTGGTGGTCGACGGTGCGATCGACACCGACTTCATTCGCAACAGTTTCCCGGAGAAATACGCCACCAAGGATCAGGACGGCATTCTCAACCCCGAGCACATCGCCGAAAACTATTGGTACCTGCACAGTCAGCCGCGCGATGCCTGGACATTCGAGCTAGATCTGCGTCCGTGGAACGAACGCTGGTAAAACCGCCGCCCATAACAATAATGAGAGTGCAGCAAACATGACGAAAACCGTGGAGTTCTATTTCGACCTCGGCAGCCCTGCCACGTATCTGGCCTACAGCCAATTGCCAAAAATCTGCGCAGAGACTGGCAGCGAACTGATCTATATCCCGATGCTGCTCGGCGGCGTGTTCAAGGCGACCGGCAACGCCTCCCCCGCGATGATCCCGGCCAAGGGTCGCTATATGTTTCAAGATCTGGATCGCTATGCAAAACGCTACGGCGTGCCGCTGAAATTCAACCCGCACTTCCCAATCAACACGTTGATGCTGATGCGCGCCGTCACGGGCATCCAACTGCATCAGCCTGAACGCTTCCAGGCGTTTATCGATTGTCTGTTCACAGCGCTTTGGGTCGATGGCCGCAGCATGGACGAACCGCAAACCGTCGCAGCGGTATTGAGTGAACACGGTTTCGATCCGCAGGAAGTACTGGCGCTGACCAATGACGAATCCGTCAAAGCCGTGTTGAAAGAGAATACCGAGACTGCAATTAAACGCGGCGTGTTTGGCGCACCGAGCATGTTCGTCGGCAACCAGTTGTTCTTTGGTCAGGATCGACTCGACTTCGTCGAAGAGGCATTGCGCCAGATCTAGTTCGAAGCCATCACTCGGGCGCTGGCGACAGCGCCCGAGCGTCAATCGTTTAGATGGCAGCAGTACGCGTTCTCAACCACTCCAGCGCAGCACCTTCCAGCAACGGGCTCAAACGCTCACGCACTTCAGCATGATAGGCGTTGAACCACTGTTTCTCTTCCTGAGTCAGCAGCGCCGGCACCAGGCAGCGAGTGTCGATCGGGCACAGGGTCAAGGTTTCAAACTTGAGGAATTCGCCGAATTCGCTGCTGCCCGCCTCGCGATTCATCGCCAGGTTCTCGATGCGCACCCCCCAACGACCCGGACGATAGGTACCCGGCTCGATCGAGGTGATCATGCCCGGCAACATCGCGGTTTGCGGTGCTGGCGCGGCTTGGTAGGCAATCACCTGCGGGCCTTCGTGAACGTTGAGGAAATAGCCAACGCCGTGACCGGTGCCGTGACCGTAGTCAACGCTCTCAGCCCAGATCGGCGCGCGGGCGATGGCGTCGAGCAGCGGCGACAGAATGCCTTTCGGGAACTGCGCTCGCGACAGTGCAATCACGCCTTTGAGCACGCGCGTGCAATCGCGTTTCTGCTCTTCGGTTGGCGTACCGACCGGCACCATCCGCGTAATGTCAGTGGTACCGCCGAGGTACTGACCACCCGAGTCGATCAGCAGCAGACCATCACCCTCGATCACCGCGTGCTCTTCTTCGGTGGCGTGATAGTGCGGCATCGCGCCATTGGCGTTGAACGCGGCAATGGTGTTGAAACTCAGCGAGACATAATCCGGACGACGTTCACGGGCAGCGGTGAGTTTCTCGTCGATGGTCAGCTCGGTAATCCGCTCACGACCCCAGGCTGACTCCAGCCAGGCGAAAAATTCGCACAGCGCCGCGCCGTCCTGCTCCATCGCTTGGCGGATGTGCCGAGCATCGGCTTCACTTTTCTGCGACTTGGCCAGCGTTGTCGGGTTCAGGCCTTCGACCAGTGATACGCCGCTGTCGAGGTTTTCCAGCAGTCCGCTGGTGACCCGCGCCGGATCCACCAGCACACTCGAACCACTCGGCACGGCGCGCAAGGCTTCAGCGACTTCACTGTAGTCACGCAGGGTGATGCCATCGGCTTCCAGCACGGCGCGCAAATCCGCATCAACCTTGCTCAGCGCCACGAACAACGTGGCTTGCTGTTGATTGATCAACGCAAAGGACACAAACACCGGGTTGAACGACACGTCGCCGCCGCGCAGGTTGAACAGCCAGGCGATATCGTCGAGGGTGGCGATGAAGTGCCAATCAGCGCCACGCGCTTGCAGGGTTTCGCGCAGTTTGGCGAGTTTCTCGCCTCGGCTGACGGTCGCCTGTGGCGGCAGATGCTGATAGATCGCTGCATTCGGTAGCGTCGGGCGATCGCTCCAGACTTCCTGCAACAAATCGATGTCGGTACGCAAACGCGCGCCACGCGCTTCGAGTTTGCTGCTCAACGTGCGCGCCGAGGCCACAGCCATTACTGCGCCATCGACGGCGACCACGCCACCTTCCGGCGTTTGCTCAGCCAGCCAGTCCAGCGGGCTCGGTTGACCCGGCTGCAACTTGACCAGCTCGATGCCGCTGCCGTTGAGTTCTTTGGTTGCCTGTTCCCAGTAACGGCTGTCGGCCCAGACACCGGCGAAATCGTTGGTGACAATCAAAGTGCCAACCGAACCGTGGAAACCCGACAGCCACTGCCGGCCCTGCCAGTAACCCGGCAGATATTCCGACAGATGCGGGTCGGCAGACGGCACCAAGAGTGCGTGAATGCCTTCGCGACGCATCAGCTCGCGGGTGTGCGCCAGGCGCTGGGGCACCGATCCTTCGGTCAAGGTCTGGGTACTCATCATGTCTCCTGCTAATCACTTCATCGTTATTGTTCGTAGCCGTTAGGTCGGCTGGTTTACAGCCCTGTCGCCCAGAATGCCGGAGCACTGGCGCAGGCGGTCTTGATCAGTTCGCAAGCCTTGTCGATATCGTCGGCGGTGGTGAAACGGCCGAGGCTCAAGCGAATGGTGCGCCCGGCCAGGTGCGCGTCATGCCCCAGCGCCAACAGCACGTGAGACGGTGCGTTACTCGCGGAGTTACACGCCGAAGTCGCGGAAAACGCGATCGAATGGCTCAACGCGGCGCTGTTGAATTCGCCTTCGCTGAACGTCAGGCTCAAGGTGTGCGGAATGCGCTGGCTGGCGCTGCCATTAAGGCGCACGCCGGGCAGGCTCAGCAATTGTTCGAGCAGACGCTCGCGCAACGCGACGATCGTGCTCTTCTCTTCGTCAAATGCGGCAGCCGCCAGTGCGAACGCCGAGCCCATTCCGGCGATCTGATGAGTTGCCAGCGTCCCGGAACGCAAGCCACCTTCGTGGCCGCCACCGTGAATTTGTGCCTGCAGCTTTTGCTGTGCCCGTGGGCCGACATACAACGCGCCGATGCCCTTGGGGCCATAGAGTTTGTGCGCCGAAAACGACATCAGGTCGACCGGCCACTGCGCCAGATCGATCGCCACTTTGCCGGCACCTTGCGCCGCATCGACGTGAAACAGCGCTTCACGGTTGCGCACGATTTCGCCAATCGCTTGCACGTCGTTGACGGTGCCCAACTCATTGTTGACCAGCATCAGCGACACCAGAAAGGTGTCCTCGCGCAGTGCTTCACTGACCGCTTGCGGCGTGATCAGGCCATCGGCGTCCGGCACCAGATAGGTCACGGCGATGCCGGCGTCCTGCAATTGGCGGGCGGTATCGAGAATGGCTTTGTGTTCGATCTGACTGGTGATGATGTGGCCGCCGGAAACGCCGCGCGCCTGCGCCACGCCTTTAAGGGCGAGGTTGTTGGACTCGGTGGCGCCGGACGTCCAGACAATCTGTTCGGCTTGGGCGCCCACCAGTTCGGCGACTTGCCGGCGCGCCTGCTCGACCGTGTGCCGGGCCTGCTGGCCGAAGGCGTGGGAGCTGGAAGCCGGGTTACCGAAGTTACCGTGAAACCCCAGACATTCGATCATCACCTGGATGACCCGCTCGTCCACCGGGGTGGTGGCGGCGTAATCGAAATACAACGGACGTGTGTTCATAAAAGACTCGCAGAGCGTGTTCCGGGATCAGGAGGCTCGTGTCTGCAAACGGCACCGCGCAGCCTTGTGAGCTGCGCGTCGGTTCGAGAGCGTCATCAATACCTGATCGGATGCCGTTAAAGAAGAACAACTTCATTTAAAAGTGCGTAGGAACGCTCCTGAAGCGAGCTTAACAGGCATCGGGCCGCGGGTTGAAGGCTATGCGTCAGTGAAAGCTTTCGAGAAGTAACGGGTACAGCGAAATCACCAGCAGCGCGGCCATGCCCCAGTTGAACACGCGCAACCAGCGCGGATCTTTCAACACATTGCGCAACAGCGTGCCGCAGGCAGCCCAGACGCCGACACTCGGCAGGTTGATGATGGCGAAAACGGCCGCGATCACCACGACATTGGTGAAATAACCCTGCATCGGCGTGTAGGTGCTGATTGCGCCGATGGCCATGATCCACGCCTTTGGATTGACCCACTGAAACGCCGCAGCGCCGAGATAACTGATCGGTTTGGCCTCACCCTGAACGTTGTCGCCCACCGGCCCCGAGTGAGCGATTTTCCACGCCAGATACAGCAGATACGCCGCGCCGACGTAGCGCAGGATCGTATAAAGAATGGGATAGGTTTGAAACACCGCGCCGAGCCCAAAACCGACCGCCACCACCAAGACGAAAAATCCGCAGGTAATGCCTAGCATGTGTGGAATGGTGCGGTTAAAGCCGAAGTTCACGCCCGATGCCAGCAACATGGTGTTGTTCGGCCCCGGCGTAATCGAGGTGACAAGGGCAAACAGGGCAAAGCCCAGCAGCAGATCAAGCGAGAGGGTCATGGTGGGCAATCCGTCAGGGGCATTCAGGTGTTGACCCTATCTCACGCCACCGCGCAAACCCACGGACAGTTGAGTAAAACTTCCAGCAGTACAGTTTGTTATCAGCTAGGGCGACCGTGCAGCTGTACAGCTCGCTCGGCGCTCATCTCACCTTGTTTATCGAAGCCGAAAGTCTTCTGTGGCTGGCCGAGCAGTTGGGCTTTTTTCGCGTGATATTCGTCGAAGGACAAACCACTGCGGTTCAGCGCTTCCATCGCCAGTTCGCGTGATTCTTCTGCGCTGTAAGGGCGCAATTCTGGCGAAACGTGACCGGCACAACCAGCAAGTACGGAGACAGCGAGCAGCAGCGAAACAGTCAGTAGATGATTCATGGGAGCGTCCTGGCGAGCAGTGGTAGTCGATGGACAAAGGCTACGCCCGGGCTCGCTCGCGCAGAAATCAACGCTCTCAATAGTGGCTATCAGGATTTTCGCAGAGCCTCAGACATATTCGTTAACGATCTATAAATATCGATTAACGGTCTTTTGCGGAATAACAACTAGCCTTTATAACTTCTCCCCATAGGCGCTTCAGTGTTGCTCCAGCAACTGTTGCTCAGGCAACAGCGGTTCAACAAAGCCACCTCATATTCGTACAAACGGCCGCTAGCAAAACACTCAAAGCCCCGCCACACCGGGCCTCCAGGAATTGGTACAGCGTTTGCTCAAGCCCAGTGACTTAGCCACTGCTCGCTGAGCAACTGTTGAAAACAAGGAATTGATCATGTCGCGTCCTCTGAAAGTCGTCGCCCTCTCCGGCGGAACCTGGCGTCCCTCGCGTACGTTGGTGCTGACCCAGGCCTTGCTGGCCGAACTTGCCGGGCATTTGCCGATCGACAGCCATCTGATCGAACTCGGTGACATCGCCCGCCCACTCGGCGGCGCCCTTTCGCGTCAGGAACTGAGCGCCGAAGTTGAGGCCGAGCTGCAAGCCATCGAACAAGCGGATTTGCTGATTGTTGCAGCGCCGGTTTATCGCGGTTCTTACCCGGGGCTGCTCAAGCATTTGTTCGACCTGATCGACCTCAATGCGCTGATCGATACCCCGGTGCTGCTCGCTGCCACCGGTGGCAGCGAACGCCATGCGCTGGTGCTTGATCACCAATTGCGCCCGCTGTTCAGTTTCTTCCAGGCCGTGACCTTGCCGATTGGTGTGTACGCCACCGAGGCCGATTTCGCCGACTACCAGATCACCAGCGAGCCGCTGAAAGCGCGCATCCGTCTGGCCGCCGAGCGCGCTGCGCCGCTGTTCGCTACGCAAATCAAACCGTTGCTGAAGATCGCTTAAGGAGCTGTTCATGGATGTTTTCTGGTTCCTGCCGACCCACGGCGACGGCCACTATCTGGGCACCACCCAAGGTGCGCGCCCGGTCACGCTCAACTATTTGAAACAAGTCGCGCAAGCCGCTGACAGCCTCGGTTATCACGGTGTGTTGATCCCGACCGGGCGTTCCTGCGAGGACTCGTGGGTGATCGCCTCGGCATTGGTGCCGTTGACCGAACGCCTGCGTTATCTGGTGGCGATTCGACCGGGAATCATCTCGCCGACCGTTTCCGCACGGATGGCGGCGACGCTGGATCGATTGTCCAACGGCCGCTTGCTGATCAACGTGGTGACCGGTGGCGACCCGGATGAAAACCGTGGCGACGGCAGCTTCCTCAGCCACAGTGAACGCTACGAAGTCACCGATGAATTCCTGAAAATCTGGCGCCGTGTGCTGCAAGGCGAATCGGTGGATTTCGAGGGCAAGCACCTGAAAGTGCAGAACGCCAAAGCGCTCTACCCGCCGGTGCAGAAACCTTACCCGCCGCTGTACTTCGGCGGATCCTCCGACGCGGCGCATGATCTGGCCGCCGAGCAGGTCGATGTCTATCTGACCTGGGGCGAACCTCCGGCGGCGGTCGCAGAAAAAATCGCCGATGTGCGCGAACGCGCGGCGCGCCACGGTCGCACGGTGAAGTTCGGTATTCGTCTGCACGTGATCGTCCGCGAGACCGCCGAAGAGGCGTGGAAAGCCGCCGACAAACTGATCGAGCACATCAGTGACGAAACAATAGAGGCGGCGCAGAAGTCCTTTTCGCGTTTTGATTCAGAGGGTCAGCGGCGCATGGCGGCGTTGCACGATGGCCGTCGCGACAATCTGGAAATCGCCCCGAACCTGTGGGCCGGTGTCGGTCTGGTACGCGGTGGCGCGGGGACGGCGCTGGTTGGCGATCCGCAACAAGTGGCGGCGCGGATCAAGGAGTACGCGGATCTGGGCATCGAGAGCTTCATTTTCTCCGGTTATCCGCATCTGGAAGAAGCTTACCGCTTTGCCGAGCTGGTGTTCCCGCTGCTGCCCGAGCCGTACGCGAGCCTGGCCGGGCGTGGCGTGACCAACCTGACCGGGCCGTTTGGCGAAATGATTGCCAATGATGTGCTGCCCACCAAAGCCACGGCATAAACAAATCCCCTGTAGGAGCTGCCGCAGGCTGCGATCTTTTGACTTTGATTTTCTAAAAAACCGGATCAAAAGATCGCAGCCTGCGGCAGCTCCTACACAGGAAGATTGAATTCAGGAGTGTTGGTGTGACTGCCAAACCGCAAAGTACCCTGTTATCCCCGCTGCAAACCGCCCGCCAACTGGCCGCCGAGTTTGCCCTCACCGCCGTCGAACGCGACGAGCGCGGTGGCACGCCGAAAGCCGAGCGCGATGCTCTGCGCGACAGCGGCCTGCTGGCCCTGAGCATTCCCACCCGCTATGGAGGCCTCGGCGCGACGTGGAGTGAAACCCTGCAGATCGTCCGCGAGTTCGCCAAGGTCGACAGCTCTATCGCTCACGTCTTCGGCTTTCATCATCTGATGCTCGCCACCGTGCGCCTGTTCTCGCGACCGGAACAATGGCAGCCGTGGTTCGAACAGACCGCGCGGCAGAACTGGTTCTGGGGCAACGCGCTGAACCCGCTCGACACTCGCACCGTGGTCAAAAACCTCGGTGGCTGGCGTGAGTTTTCCGGGAAGAAAAGCTTCTGCTCCGGCGCCAGTGATTCGCAGATGCTGATTGCCTCAGCGGTCGATGAAGGCGCGGGCGGCAAGTTGCTGATCGCGGCGATTCCCAGCGGCCGCAGCGGCATCACTTTGCACAACGACTGGAACAATATCGGCCAGCGTCAGACCGACAGCGGCAGCGCGACATTTGAACGGGTGCGTGTCGAAGAGTCGGAGCTGCTGCTTGATCCGGGCCCGCTGAGCACGCCGTTCGCTTGCTTGCGACCACTGATCGCGCAGCTGACTTTCACGCATATGTTTCTCGGGATTGCCGAAGGTGCGTTCGAAGAAGCGCGGCAGTATACCCTCAAGGAAACCCGGCTCTGGCACAAATCCTCGGCGCGCGAAGTCAGTGAAGACCCGTATGTGCTCGCGCATTTCGGCGAGTTCTGGGTGGCCCTCGAAGGCATTCGTTTATTGGTCGAACGCGCCGCGGCGTTGCTGGATGAAGCGTGGGCGAAAGGCGCGAATCTCAGCGCCGAAGAGCGCGGGCATGTCGCCACGGCGATTGCCACGGCCAAAGTCGCGGCCAGTCGTCAGGGCCTGGAGATTTGCAGCCGTCTGTTCGAAGTCACCGGCGCGCGCTCGACCCACGCCTCGCTGCGTCTCGACCGGCACTGGCGCAACTTGCGCACGCAAACCCTGCACGATCCGCTGGATTACAAACTCCATGAACTGGGCGACTGGGCGCTGAACCAGTCGCTGCCGGTGCCGACTTTCTATTCCTGACCTGTCTGCATTTGAACTAAAAAGAAGGACGAGCCCATGCAACTGCTGACCTTACCGCCCTCACCCGCGCTGGCCACGTCGATCCGTGCCACCGCGCAGGTGTTCGAAGATCCGAAGTCCCAAGCCCTGCTCGCGCATTTGCAACAGGTTGCACCGAGCGAGGCCAGCGTGCTGATCATCGGCGAGACCGGTACCGGCAAGGAGTTGGTGGCGCGGCATATTCATAACCTGAGCAACCGTCGCCATCGGCCGTTTATCGCGGTCAATTGCGGCGCGTTTTCCGAGTCGCTGGTCGAGGCCGAATTGTTTGGTCATGAAAAAGGCGCGTTCACCGGCGCCTTGAGCGCCAAGGCTGGCTGGTTCGAAGAGGCGGACGGCGGCACCTTGTTTCTCGACGAGATCGGCGATCTGCCGATGGCGATTCAGGTCAAGTTGTTGCGCGTCTTGCAGGAGCGCGAAGTGGTGCGGCTCGGTTCGCGTAAAAGCATTCCGATCGATGTGCGGGTTTTGGCCGCGACCAACGTGCAACTGGAAAAAGCCATCAATGCCGGCAATTTCCGTGAGGATCTGTATTACCGCCTAAACGTGGTCAATCTGGAACTCAGTCCGTTGCGTGATCGCCCTGGCGACATCCTGCCGCTGACTCGGCATTTCATTGAGGCCTACAGTCAGCGTCTCGGTTACGGGCGAGTCAGCATCAGCCCCGGCGCCGAGCACAAACTGCGCGGTTACAGTTGGCCGGGTAACATCCGCGAACTGGAAAACGTCATCCATCACACCTTGTTGATCTGCCGTAACGGCGTGATCGAACGCGATGATTTGCGCCTGTCCAATCTGCGCATCGAGCGCCCGGACGATCATCACAACAGCGCTGACGACTCACCGGAAGCGTTGCTGGAGCAGGCCTTCCAAAAACTCTTCGCGCAACAGGCCGGCGCCCTCCACGAAAAAGTCGAAGACGCGTTGCTGCGCGCGGCTTACCGCTTCTGCCACTACAACCAAGTGCACACCGCCGCCCTGCTCGGCCTGAGCCGCAACGTCACGCGCACACGGTTGATCAAGATCGGCGAACTGGCAGTGAACAAGCGCCGGGCACCCGCCAATCTGCACGGCGAACGCCTGCTGCAACTGTCGATCTAGCCGACCAGATTGCAGTGCAGCGCATCGTCGTGACTGCGGGCGATGCTGCTTAGCACCTGAAAGGAATTGAAGGTGATGGTTTTCGCCTGATGCGTGTGGATCAACTGCCAAAAGTCCTGCTCGCCGCTCTCGAAACTGCGAAACGCCGCCTCCCCCGCTTCGCGGGTCTGCCATTGCAGAAAACTCAATACGCGCCGGCCATCATCGCTGGCCTGCACACTCGCGCTGACAAATCCCGCGTAGCGCTGGGCCAGACGTTCAGTCTGTACCGACAGCGCATTGACCAATGCCGGCTGCTGGCGGGGTTCGATTTCGAATTCGATCAACTGGGTGAAACTGCGATTTTTCGCTGTTGCTTGCATGAAAGTCCCCACTTGGCTGTAAGGCGAATCTTGCGACTCGAAGGCCTGCAGGGTAAAACCTCTAGTTAAGTCAAGGTCAAGAGCTGTTTTCAATGATCAGCAAAGAACATGTGCACAAACAGCTAACGGTTGGCGAAGTCGCGGCGCGCAGTGGCGTGGCGGTGACGGCGCTGCACTTCTATGAATCGAAGGGACTGATCAAGAGCCAGCGTAATGCCGGCAATCAGCGGCGCTATCCGCGTGAGGTGCTGCGGCGGGTGGCGTTGATCAAGGTCGCGCAACGACTGGGGATTCCGTTGGCGGAGATTGGCGAAGCGCTGAAGATTTTGCCGGATGACCGTGCGCCGACGGCGGCGGATTGGCGGGTGTTGTCCGAGCAGTGGCGGCGGGAACTGGATGAGCGGATCGAGCAGTTGACGCTGCTGCGGGATCGGTTGAATGGCTGTATTGGTTGTGGTTGCCTTTCAATGGAGGCCTGTCCGTTGCGTAACCAAGGCGATGTGCTCGGTGAACAGGGCCCTGGCCCGCACTTCCCTAAAGACTGATGGAAAACCCTGTGGCGAGGGGATTTATCCCCGTTGGGCTGCGAAGCAGCCCCAAAACCTGCATCCCTATTCCTTCAGACATACCTCATTGACTGACTTAGGGTCTGCTTCGCAGCCCAACGGGGATAAATACCCTCGCCACAGGGAGGTGGGTGCCTTCGGCCAATTTGGGTGCTGCTCGTCGGGCAAAAGTCTGGTGTGCGCGGACAGTTCTATAGTGATTCTTCACCTCGCAAAACAACAATCAGGGAGAAGGTCATGAGCGTCAAACCCATTCCCGAGGGGTATCACAGCATCACCCCGTACCTCGGCATTCACAAAGCCGCCGAGGCCATCGAGTTCTACAAAAAAGCGTTTGGTGCCACCGAAGTCATGCGCCTGTCCATGCCCGACGGCGGCATTGGCCACGCCGAACTGCGCATCGGTGACAGCGCGATCATGCTCGGTTCGCCGTGCGATCAAGGGCCGTTGAGCAATCCGGATCAAGCGGTGTCGGTTGGTTTGCATTTGTATGTGACGGATGTCGACAAGTCATTTCAGCGAGCGCTGGATGCCGGGGCGACATCGGTGTCGGAGGTCAAGGATCAGTTTTACGGTGATCGCAGCGGGACGTTGAAGGATCCGTATGGGCATCTGTGGTTTCTGGCCTCGCGCAAGGAGGATTTGACTGAGGAGCAGATCAGGCAGCGGGCGATGGAGATGTTTGGCCAGGGTTAGGTTTTGCAGTGTTTGCATAGGCGCTATCGCGAGCAGGCTCACTCCTACAGGGGGACTGCATTCCAATTGTAGGAGTGAGCCTGCTCGCGATGGGGCCGGTACTGACAAACAAATCACACTTCATGAACCCGCCCATCACGCTTTGCGCCTTGCCCCAAACCCCGGACGCTTTCAGGATGCAGGCCACAAGAACCCTGAAACAAGGATCAGCCCGATGTTTGCCGGATTCCTCAAAGACCAGCGCCACGTCAATGGCGTCGACATTGCCTACCGCGTCGGCGGCAGCGGGCCGGGCCTGTTGCTGTTGCACGGCCATCCGCAGACCCATGTGATCTGGCACAAGATTGCCGAACAACTGGCCGAACATTTCACCGTGGTCGCCGCCGACCTGCGCGGTTACGGCGACAGCAGTCGCCCCGACGCTGACGAGTTGCACCTCAGCTACTCGAAACGCGAAATGGCCCGCGACAACGTCGACTTAATGAAAGCGCTGGGCTTCGAGCAATTCTCGATCCTCGCCCATGACCGTGGCGCGCGCGTCGCTCATCGCCTCGCCCTCGACCACCCCGCCGCCGTGCAACGCATGATGCTGCTGGACATCGCCCCGACCCTGGCGATGTACACCCAAACCAACGAAGCCTTCGCCCGCGCTTACTGGCACTGGTTCTTCCTGATTCGCCCGGCGCCGCTGCCGGAAACGCTGATCGAAGCCAATCCTGAAGGTTATCTGCGCAGCGTCATGGGCAGTCGCAGCGCCGGCCTCAAACCGTTCACCGACGAAGCCTTCAGCGAATACCGCCGCTGCCTGCAACAACCCGGCAGCGCACGCGGCATCTGCGAAGATTACCGCGCCAGCGCCGGCATCGATCTGGAACACGACCGCGCCGACATCGCCGCCCATCATCATTTGGGTTTGCCGCTGCGGGTGCTGTGGGGCGCCGAAGGCACCGTCGGCCGCTGTTTCGATCCGCTCAAGGAATGGCAGCAAGTGGCGACGAACGTCACCGGCCAGGCCCTGCCCGCCGGCCATTACATCGCCGAAGAAGTCCCCGGACTGTTGCTTGCCGAAGCGCTGGCCTTTCTGCGCTAAACAGCCCCGCAAAACCCGATGCTATGCTGGCGGCTTCTGCCGCCAGCGTGCGTTTTGACATGTCCCAGAAGAAAGACACCGTGCCCCTGCCCGAAGACCTGCGTGTGCTGCTCACCGTGATCCGCAAAAACGGCTTTGCCGCCGCGGCCGATGATTTGGGCCTATCGCCCGCCTATGTCAGCAAACGCATCCAGATTCTCGAAACCACCCTTGGCACACGCCTGCTGCATCGCACCAGTCGGCGCGTCTCGCTGACCGAGGATGGCGAGCGTGTGCAGCGCTGGGCGTTGCGCATTCTTGATGACTTCCAGCAACTGCACGACGAACTTTCCGACGCCCACGACAGCCCGCGTGGGCGTTTGCACCTCTGCAGCAGTTTCGGTTTCGGTCGCAATCACGTGGCACCGGCGGTGTCGTTGCTGGCCGAGCGCTACCCGGAACTGCAGATTCGTCTCGACCTGTTTGATCGGGTGGTGGACATCATCAATGAAGGTTTCGACCTGGAAATCCGCGTCGGCGATGACATTCCCGGGCAGCACATCGGTCGACGTCTGGTGAGCAATCGGCGCGTGCTGTGTGCAGCGCCGAATTATCTGCAACGGCGTGGCACGCCGCTGACGCTGGAGGACTTGCAGCAACACGACTGTCTGGTGATCAAGGAACGCGACAACGCCTTCGGCATCTGGAATCTGGATCGCGAGGGCGGGCAGGAAAGTGTGCGGGTCAGCGGGCCGTTGTCGTCGAACAATGGCGAGATTGTTCTGCAATGGGCGCTGGATGGGCGTGGGGTGTTGCTGCGTTCATTGTGGGATGTGAAACCGTTGCTGGAGCAAGGGTTGCTGGTGCAGGTGCTGGAGGATTACGGGCAGAGCGCGAATGTCTGGGCGGTGTACCCGACAAGGTTGGCGAATTCGGGGAAGTTGAGGGCGTGTGTGGAATTCTTGCAAGAACACTTCAAAGAGTTGTCTGTTTAGAAGATCAAAAGATCGCAGCCTGCGGCAGCTCCTACAGGGCAATGTGTTCCATGTAGGAGCTGCCGCAGGCTGCGATCTTTTTGGTCAGGACAACCAGGGATTACTGGCCAGGTGTTGGCGTTCGAACTCTTGGATCTGTTCGCGGCGTTGCAGGGTGCTGCCAATCGCATCCAGCCCCAGCAACAGCGAAGTTTTGCGCAGGGTATCGATCTGGAAATCGATCACACTGCCATCCGCCAAACCAATCTGCTGCGCTTGCAGATCAATGCTGATCCGCGCCGTTTCAGGCTGACCCACAAGCTGGCCGATTCGCTGCACCTGCGCCTCTTCCAGGGTGATCAACAACACCCCGTTACGCTGGCAGTTGTCGTAAAAGATCCCGGCAAAACTGCTGCCGATCAACGCGCGAACGCCCAGCTGCTGCAACCCCCACACCGCGTGCTCACGACTGGAACCGCAGCCAAAATTCGGCCCGACCACCAAAAAACTCGCACCCCGCCATGCCGCTTGATTGAGCACGAAATCAGGATTGGGCCTGCCATCCGGCAAAAATCGCAGATCGAAAAACACCCCGCGATCCAGCCCTTGGCGATCGATGCCCTTGAGAAACTGTTTCGGCATGATCACGTCGGTATCGACGTTGGCCGCCAGAAACGGCGCGGCCTGACCGCTGACATGAGTGAAGGGTGGCAGGCTCATGGGCGTTCTCCAAAGTGGCGGATGTCGGTGAGTCGACCGCTGATCGCAGCAGCGGCGACCATCGCCGGGCTCATCAAATGCGTGCGTGCGCCGGCGCCCTGGCGGCCTTCGAAATTGCGGTTGGTGCTGGAGGCGCAGCGGTCGCCGGGAGCGAGCACGTCGTCGTTCATCGCCAGACACATCGAGCAACCGGACTGGCGCCATTCAAAACCGGCGTCGAGAAAAATCTGCGCCAGCCCTTCCGCTTCGGCTTGCGCACGCACTTCGCTGGAGCCGGGCACGATCATCGCGCGTACGTGCTCGGAGACGCGTTGCCCGCGCACGACGCTGGCGGCATCCCGCAAATCTTCGATCCGCGCGTTGGTGCATGAACCGATGAAAGCGTGGCTGATGACGATGTCGCTGAGCGCCATGCCCGCTTCGAGGCCCATATAGTTGAGGGCGCGGCGCATGTCCTGACGCAGGATCGGGTCGCTGATCAATTGCGGATCCGGCACTCGCGCACCGATGGCAGCGGCCTGATCCGGGCTGGTGCCCCAGGTCACCATTGGTTCCAGCCCACTGGCGTCGAGGTGTATTTCGCGATCGAACACCGCGCCGGGATCGCTGCGCAATTCGCGCCATTTTTCCACGCCGCGATCCCACAACTCACCTTGGGGCGCGCGCGGTTTGCCTTTCAAGTAGCTGAAGACTTTCTCGTCCGGCGCCATAAAGGCCCCACGCGCACCGGCCTCGACGGCCATGTTGCAAATGGTCATGCGCGCTTCGACGCTCAGGGCATCAATGGTCGAACCGCAGAATTCGATGGCGTAACCGGTGGCCCCGGATGCGCCGATCTGGCCAATCAGCGCCATGATCACATCCTTCGAGGTCAGGCCCGGCGCCAACTCACCGTCGACGGTGACGCGCAGGCTTTTCAGGCGTTTGTAGACCAGCGTTTGCGAGGCCAGCAGGTGCTCGATTTCAGAGGTGCCGATGCCGAACCCGAACGCGCCGAGTGCGCCGTAGGTCGTGGTGTGGCTGTCGCCGGCTGCGATGACCATGCCTGGGAGGATGAAGCCTTGCTCCGGCGCGATCACGTGTTCGATGCCCTGGCGCTTATCGAGGATGTCCAGCAGTTCGATGCCGAAGTCCCGGCAGTTTTCCGCCAGATACGACACTTGCCGCGCACCGCCGGCATCGGGCATCGCAGCGATGCGCACCGGCGTGGTCGGGTTGACGTGATCGACCACCGCCAGCGCCGTGCCCGGCCGCCACACTTCGCGCCCAGCCGTGCGCAAGCCACTGAACGCTTGCGGGCTGGTGTATTCGTTGATCACCTGACGGTCGATATACAGCAGCACATGACCCTGATCGTCGAGAGGGCAGACCGTGTGGGAATCGATGTGTTTGTCGTAAAGGGTTCTGGGGCTCATCAGGGCATTCACTCAAGCAATCCAAGTGATCCCCATCATAGGCAGGCGCTGCCGCCCATCAATTGCCAGACAGTGATGGCGCAGATCATGAATCGTGTTCAATCCCCCGAACACCACAAACCCCCTGTGGGAGCGGGCTTGCTCGCGAAGGCGTCGTGCCAGCCAACATCCACGCAACAGACACACCGCCTTCGCGAGCAAGCCCGCTCCCACAGGTTTTCCGCGTGAAGGCGGATTGCGAAACATTTGCTTTCATATCGCCTTTCGGGATTTGCGTCGCTCATTCGTCTTATAGAGATGCAGGCCGTTCGCGTAGGCAAAAGCCACGACCGGTCGTTCGGGGACTGCTGTGCTGCGAAGCCCGTGGTGCCGCGCCCTTCCATCGAAATCAAGACGCGCAATCATGTCGAAGAAATCCCGCTCCAAACTGTGGTTCCTCGTTCATAGCTGGCTGGCGTTACCGATCTGGTTCTTTGTGCTGATCGTCTGTGTCACCGGCACGCTGGCGGTGGTCAGCCAGGAAATCGTCTGGCTGGCCAACCCGCAAATGCGCGCCAGCCAACCGACCGACGACGCACCGCTGCTCAGCTACGACCAGGTACTCGCGGCGATCAAAAAAGCCGAACCACGCACCGTGGTCGAGAGCATCAGCCGCCCGGATGAGTCGCATTTTGCCCTGGACGTGCAGGTCAGCTACCCGGACGGCCGCGAGCAGACCGTTTACGTCAACCCGTATACCGGGGTGATTCAGGGAGTCGCGCCCGACTTCAACTTCCAGGCCTTTACCCGCGCCCTGCATGGCTGGTGGCTGGTGCCGTTCACCAACGGTTTCAGTTGGGGCTGGTACCTGGTGTCGTTCCTCGGTCTGCCGTTGCTGGCTTCGCTGGTCACCGGGCTGGTGGTTTATAAACGCTTCTGGAAAGGATTCTTTAGTCCGACCCTGCGCTTTCGCCACGGCGCGCGAATTTTCTGGGGCGATTTTCACCGCCTCAGCGGCATCTGGTCGATCTGGTTTATCGCCGTGATCTCGATCACCGGCACCTGGTTCCTGATTCAGGCGCTGCTGTTCGACAACCACATTTCCATCTCCAGCGAACCGGTCATTCCGGCGATGTCCCGTGAAGCGGTGCCGATCTCGGCCGACGGCAGCCCGCCGCCGCGCATCAGTCTGGATCGCGCCATTGAAATCGCCCAAGAGAAAATCCCCGGCCTCGAAGTCAGCTTCGTCAGCCTGCCGGCCAACGCCTATACCCACCTCAACGTCGGCGGTCGCGGCTGGTATCCGTTGATGTTCCAGACCGCGACGCTCGACCCTTACAGTGGTGAGTTGGCCACTTCACGTTTGTTGAGCGACCGCACTTCGCTGGAATTCGTTACCGAATCCATGCGCCCGCTGCACACCGGCGACTTCGGCGGGTTGTGGATCAAGTTGATCTGGTTCTTCTTCGGCCTACTGCTGAGCATGATGGTGCTCAGCGGTTTGTTGATCTGGACCAAACGCACGGCGCTGGCCACGGCCAATGCACTCAAGCGTGAATCGAAGAAAAACCGCGTGCAGGCGCAACCGGCGATGCGCCGGGAAACGTCGGAGGTCAACCCATGAGCAAGTCCGCAGCTTTGCCGCAACCGTCGCGCTTGAGCGTGTTCTGGCACAAATGGCGTTTCCATATCAACGTGCTGTTGCTGCTGATCCCGCTGGGTTTCATGCCGAAATACTTCGCCGATGTCGCGCTGTTTCGCGGCGATGCCGGCCTCGGTGAGCGCGAAGTCGGCGAAATCGCAGTCGGCCCGTGGAGCCTGCGCCTCGCCGAATTGCGCAACGAGGCGCCACGTCTGGAAGGCCCGGCCGGCTACATGAAAGGCTTCAACGCCGCGCTTTGTGATGCTTGCATCGACAAGGTCAAAGCCACTTATCTGCGCATCGGCAAACCGCGCAGCCTGCGCGCCGCCGGGGTGATTTTCTTCGGCGCGCCGTATCGCATGGGCGCGCAGTTGCCGGTGCCGGAGAAAACCAAAGCCGACGCCGAACTGTGGATCACCATGGAAGGCTGGGACGGCAGCATGCATCAGGCCTCGATACCCCTGAGCCAGGCCTCCCCCGCCACCATTGCCTGGCTGACTCAACAAGGAGCCAAACCATGACCCGCTCGCAACGCCCTTCCCGCCTGCGGCTGAGCGCCGCGTTGCTGGTGCTCTGCGCCGGTTTCACTGGCAGCGCTCTGGCGCATAACCCGATGTGCGAATGCAAAGCCATCGACGCCGACCAGATCAAATGCACCGGTGGTTTTTCCGACGGCAGCGGCGCCCCCGGCGTGACCCTCGACGTGATCGGTTACGACGAAACCATTCTGGTACCGGGCAAGCTTGGCAGCGATTCGACGCTGACCTTCAAAAAACCCGGCGCCGAATTCTACGTGCTGTTCGACGCGGGTCCCGGCCACGTCGTCGAAATCGACCAAGCGGATATTGAGGCCCCATGAGTACGCCCACCACCCAAGTCGTCCGCCCGGCCGGTGCCGGCCATGAAACCCTCAATGTGCTGCTGTTGTGCCTGCTGATTCTGGCGGTCGCCGGTTCGGTGGTGGCGTGGCGCGGGGTGTCCCATGAGCCGGAACCGGTCGCCAGCCATCAGTTCGATGCGCGCCGCGATCTCAGTGCTTCCGAGCAGGGCATCTACGCCGATCTGCGAGTGACCCTCGACGAAATCCGTCTGCTGCGCGAAGAACAGCAAACCTTGCCGACCCCGAAAAATCTGGCTGACGAAGGTTTCGCGCCGTTTGCTCAGGATGCGAGTTCGGTCAGTCGCGGCGGTCATGCCTGGCAATTGCTGGCCGACACTGCCTACTTTGGCCACAGTCAGGCACCCGCCGTCGCCGGTTCGTTCGTGATGCTGTTGAGCGCCGATCACAGCGCTGCACCGGACATCTGGCTCAACCGCGATGCCGATCTCAAAGTGCCGACCGAACTGACCGACGCCGCCCTGTCCGCGTCGGGCTGGAAACAGATCGTCGCGCAATACGATGCCGGGGTTACCCGCGAACATCGCCATTGATTCCTCGCCCTCACCCGAGAGAAGACCGTTTGCCCATGTCTATTTCATCGTCCCGCCGTCCATTGTTGCGTCTGTTTTTAGCCGGTCTTTGTGCCTGCCTGCTGAGCCCGTTGGCCAGCGCCGATCAGGCCAAACGCCTGCGCATCGGCATCACCCTGCATCCGTATTACAGCTATGTGGCGAACATCGTCGGCGACAAGGCCGAAGTGGTGCCGCTGATTCCGGCCGGTTTCAACCCGCACGCCTACGAGCCGCGCGCCGAGGACATCAAGCGCATCAGCGGGCTGGACGTGATCGTGCTCAACGGTGTCGGCCATGATGATTTTGCCGACCGGATGATCGCCGCCAGCGAAACGCCGAACGTCAAAACCATCGAAGCCAACGAAAACGTACCGTTGCTGGCCGCCACCGGGGTCGCCGCGCGCGGGGCCGGCAAAGTGGTCAACCCGCACACGTTCTTGTCGATCAGCGCCTCGATCGCGCAGGTCAACAACATCGCCCGCGAACTGGGCAAACTCGACCCGGACAACGCCAAAACCTACACGCAGAACGCCCGCGCCTACGGCAAACGCCTGCGGCAGATGCGCGCCGATGCGTTGGCCAAGCTGACCGAGGCGCCGAACGCCGAGCTGCGCGTGGCCACGGTGCACGCGGCTTACGACTACCTGCTGCGTGAATTCGGTCTGGAAGTGACGGCAGTGGTTGAGCCGGCGCACGGCATCGAGCCGAGCCCGAGCCAGTTGAAGAAGACCATCGATCAACTGCGCGAACTGGACGTGAAAGTGATCTTCTCGGAGATGGATTTCCCGTCGAGTTACGTCGATACCATTCAGCGTGAATCCGGGGTGAAGCTGTACCCGCTGTCGCACATCTCCTACGGCGAATACACCGCCGACAAGTACGAAAAGGAAATGACCGGCAACCTCAACACCGTGGTGCGGGCGATTCAGGAGTCGGGGGCATGACTTCAAAAGAAACCCTCTCTCCCGAAAACACCGAATCCCCTGTAGGAGTGAGCCTGCTCGCGATGGGGCCAGATCAGCCTGCATCATTGTTGGATGACACTCCGCTTTCGCGAGCAGGGTCGCTCCCACAGGTTTCGGGGCCGACGCTGGATTTTGCGGAGGTTTGTCTGACGCTGGGGCGGACGACGATTCTCGACAAGGTCACCTTCCAGGTGCAGCCCGGCAACGTACACGCATTGGTCGGCCCCAACGGTGGCGGCAAGAGTTCGTTGATCAAAACCCTGCTCGGGCAGATGCCGCATCAAGGCCAGCTCAGCCTGCAATGGCCCGGCGAGCCCGGCACCATCGGTTATGTGCCGCAAGCGCTGGAATTCGATCGCGGTCTGCCGATGACCGTCGACGATTTCATGGCCGCGATGTGCCAGCGTCGCCCGGCGTTTCTCGGTTTGAGCAAACACTACGCCGGCGCCATCGGCGATGCGCTGGAACGCGTCGGCATGCAGGACAAGCGCAAGCGGCGCATGGGCGCGCTGTCCGGCGGTGAGCGGCAGCGGGTTTTGCTCGCACAGGGTTTGATTCCGGCGCCGCAATTGCTGGTGCTCGATGAGCCGATGTCGGCTCTCGACGAAGCCGGGATTCAGGTGTTCGAACGCCTGCTCGGCGATTGGCGCGCGGCTGGCATCACGGTGTTGTGGATCGAGCATGATCTGGAAGCCGTCGGCCGTCTGGCCGATCGCGTCACCGGCCTCAATCGTCGCGTGCTGTTCGACGCCACACCTCGCGAGGCGTTGACCCCGGAGCGTCTGCTGACACTGTTTTCGACCCATCCACGGAGCGCGAGCTGATGAGTTACGAAGCCTTTCGTTTGATGGTTCAAGGCTGGGCCTCGTCCGGTTATCTGCCGGAAGCGCTGGCCTACGGTTTTGTCGTCAATGCGCTGCTCGCCGGCCTGCTGATCGGCCCGGTGCTCGGCGGTCTCGGCACGCTGGTGGTTGTCAAGCGCTTCGCGTTTTTCTCCGAAGCAGTCGGTCACGCCGCGCTGACCGGCGTGGCCATTGGCATTCTGCTTGGCGAACCCTACACCGGGCCGTACGGCAGCCTGTTCGGCTACTGCCTGTTGTTCGGCATCCTGCTCAATTATCTGCGCAACCGCACCGGTCTGGCGCCAGATACCTTGATCGGCGTGTTCCTCTCGGTGTCGCTGGCCTTGGGTGCAAGCCTGCTGCTGATTCTCGCCGGCAAGATCAACGTGCACATTCTGGAGAACGTGCTGTTCGGTTCGGTGTTGACCGTCAACGGCAATGACCTGGCGGTGCTGGCCATCGTCGGCTCGCTGGTCATGGCGCTGGCACTGCCGTTGTACAACCGCATCATGCTTGCCAGTTTCAACCCGCAACTGGCGGCGGTGCGCGGCGTCGCGGTGAAGACCCTGGATTATCTGTTCGTGATTCTGGTGACCTTGATCACCGTGGCGGCGGTGAAAGTCATCGGTGCGATCCTGGTCGGTGCGCTGCTGGTGATTCCCGCCGCTGCGGCACGCTTGCTTAGCCAGTCGCTCAAGGGCTTTTTCTGGTGTTCAGTGTTGATCGCTACTGTGAGCACCTTGTGCGGGATTCTCGCGCCGATCGTTTTCGATCTGCCGATTCCGTCCGGCGCCGCGATCATTCTGGTTGCCGGCATCGCCTTCGCCCTCGCCGCCATAGCGCGCGGCGTCGTCCCGAGTCTGAAAGGGAATCTTGGATAAATGACTTTTTCAATGCGCAAACTGACCTTGGCCATGGCCCTGTGTGGCGTGGTCAGCACTCCGTTGTTCGCCGCTGAAAGCACCAAGCCGCTGCACGTGCTGGCGTCGTTGCCGATCACTTACGGCTTGGGCGAAGTGTTGCTCAAAGGCACTGATGTCAAGCTCGAACGCGCGGCGCCGGCGAATCTGCCTGGCAGTCGCCAGACCGCTTATTTCACCGGACGCGGCGCGCCGGCGCTGAGCAAACTGGCGACCGATGCCGACGCAGTGATCGGCGTGCGTTCGTTGTGGGCCGATGATCCGCTGTACCCGATTTCTCGGCGCAGCAATATCCGTATCGTTGAGGTCGACGCCGCACGCCCGGTGGACGGCGCCCTGCCCGGCATCGCTGTGCAACCGGATCTGAAGGTGGACGGTTTGAACAGTCAGCCGTGGCTGGCGAGCAACAACATGGGGCGCATGGCCGACGTGATGGCGGCGGATCTGGTGCGTCTGGCACCGAGCGCCAAGCCGAAAATAGAGGCGAATCTGGCGGCGTTGAAACAGCGTTTGCTCAAACTCAGTGCCGACAGCGAGGCGAAGTTGGCCAGCGCGGATAATCTGAGTGTGATGAGTTTGAGTGATCACTTTGGCTATTTGATTGGCAGCCTCAATCTGGAGTTGGTCGGCCAGGATCCACGGCCGGATGCGGAGTGGACGGCTGAGGATCTGCAGAAACTGACGGCGACACTCAAGGACAATGATGTGGCGGTGGTGCTGCATCATCGCCAGCCTTCGGAGGCGGTGAAAGCGGCGGTGGCGGCCTCGGGGAGTCGGTTGGTGGTGTTGAGTACCGATGCGGCGGATCCGGTGGCGGAGCTGGAGGGGAATGTGGATTTGGTGCTTAACGGATTGAAGGGCTGAAGATCAAAAGATCGCAGCCTTCGGCAGCTCCTACAGGATTTATGCTTACCAATGTAGGAGCTGCCGAAGGCTGCGATCTTTTAAGGACATAAAAAAACCCGCTAACCGTCACCGGTTAGCGGGTTTGTTTTTGCCGGGCGCTTACTGCGCCGCGACCTGCGCTTCCATCTTCTGACGCAAGCTCAGCGGACGCATGTCGGTCCAGACTTCTTCGATGTAGGCCAGGCATTCCTTTTTCAGGCCGCTCTTGCCCACGGTGCGCCAGCCTTCCGGCACGGCCTTGTAGTCCGGCCAGATCGAGTACTGCTCTTCGTGGTTGACCACGACCTGAAAGAGGATGTCCTCGCGGTCGAATACTGACGTCATGCTGGTTCTCCATCGTTGTAAGGGTGGGCTGCACAACGGGTGCAGCCGGGTATAAAGAAAGAACGTTCGGCGCGGCGAAAAATTTACACAGCGGCGGTGGCAGCGGCCAACGCGCGGCCGAAGATCTCGGCGACACGGTCGATCTCTGCCGCAGTAATCACCAGCGGCGGCAGGAAACGCACCACGGCGCCATGCCGACCGCCGAGTTCCAGAATCAACCCGCGCTTAAGGCATTCACGCTGCACCAGCGGTGCCAATCGCGCGAAGGCCGGCGGATGACCTAGCGCATCCGCCGCACCGTTCGGGTCAACCAGCTCAACCCCGAGCATCAGACCGCGACCGCGAATATCGCCGAGTTGCGGGAAGTCGCGCTGCAGAATGCGCAGATGCTCGCTCAAGCGTTCGCCCATGGCGGCGGCATGTTCGCAAACCTTGTGTTCGACCAGATAACGCATCACCGCCGACCCGGCGGCCATCGCCATTTGATTGCCACGGAAGGTGCCGGCGTGCGCGCCCGGCTGCCAGGTGTCGAGCCAGTCGCGATAGACCACCACCGCCAGCGGCAGGCTGCCGCCGATGGCTTTGGACAGCACCACCACGTCTGGCACGATGCCAGCGTGTTCGAACGCAAACATCTTGCCGGTGCGGGCGAATCCGCTTTGAATCTCGTCGACGATCAATGCGACGCCGGCCTTCTCGGTGATCCGGCGCAAACCGCGCAGCCACTCGATGTCGGCCGGAATCACTCCGCCCTCGCCCTGCACTGCTTCGACGATCACCGCTGCGGGCAGTTGCACGCCGGCTTCGGGGTCGTTGAGCAGGTTGTCCAGATAGCTCAAATTGGCCTTCACACCTGCCGCGCCACCAAGGCCAAACGGGCAACGGTAGTCGTACGGGAACGGCATGAACTGCACGCCGTTACTGAGTAACGCGCCCAACGGTTTCTTCGGCCCCAGACTGCCCATCAGGCTCAACGCGCCTTGGCTCATGCCGTGATAACCGCCGGAAAACGACAGCACGGTGCTGCGTCCGGTGGCCGTGCGCACCAGTTTCAATGCGGCTTCCACGGCATCAGTACCGGTGGGGCCGCAGAACTGGATTTTCGCTTCTGCTGCCAAAGCCGCTGGCAGCAAAGCAAACAGATCCTGAACAAATTGATCCTTGACCGGCGTGGTCAGGTCCAGCGTGTGCAGCGGCAATTCATCGGCCAGCACTTGCTGGATCGCTTCGATCACCACCGGGTGGTTATGCCCCAACGCCAGCGTGCCGGCACCGGCCAGGCAGTCGATGAACGTGCGCCCTTCAACGTCTTCGACGTACAGACCTTTGGCGCGTTTGAGCGCCAGCGGAATGCGCCGCGGATAGCTGCGGGCATTGGATTCCTGTTGTGCCTGACGCGCGAGCAGCGGCGACTCGTTGAACTGGTACAGCGTTTCCGCCGGCACCGAGGTGACCCGGGCCGACGACTCTTCAATAAGGCTGGTGGCGACTGACATCTCTCGAACCTCAATACGCTATGGATAGTGACCAAAACAGCACACCGGGCAGGTGCGCGTTCCGGTCGCGGGGCGCACTTGCAGGTTTTCCTGTTCTGGAAACGCTTCAGCGTGTCGAGGATTTAGACCCTTGATCGAGTTGTCAGCTGGACTCGGGCAACGGCTTGCTCATGGGCTGTGTCTGCAGGCCCTTGTCGTTAAGGGCTGGCGCCGATTCGCGGTAGCCCAGATGGCGATAAAACGGCTCACCGGTGCGGGTGCTGTTGAGTTGAATGTGGATCGCGCCGCGAATGCGTAGCCAGCCTTCGAGATCGGTCATCAGCGCTCTGCCTGCACCGCGTCGAAAGCACTCCGGTTGCACGTAACAGAAGGTGATATCGCCATTTGCTGTGGCCATGCCGACGCCGATCGGTTTGTCGTCGAGCAGGGCGATGTTGAGGTAGAGCTGCGGGTTGGCGAGCCAGGCGCTGATGTCTTCAGCTGACTGCCGGGAAATCCATCCGCTGACCCGTCGGGGATCGTTGCGATGATCGAGTGCGCAACCGATGCGGATAGAACGTTCGATGATGCGGCTGATGATGCCGGCGTCAGCCAGAGTGGCGGGACGAATGCAGATCGGGGCTTCCATGGCGCAGTTTCCTCAATCCATTGAGATAAAGCTGGGGCTGACCTTAACCTTCACACCAACGGATAGCGACCGCCAAGAAGTTACATTTAATGAGTAACCCCTGTAGGAGCTGCCGAAGGCTGCGATCTTTTGATCTTGAAGAGCAAAATCAACAGATCGCAGCCTTCGGCAGCTCCTACAGGAGGGAGTGGTATCAGAGAGGTTGCAGCGGCATGCTCAGTTCAACGCGCAAACCATCCGCGCGGCTGTCGAAATGCAGGGCGCAATCACAACGCTGAACGATCGCCTGAACAATCGCCAGTCCCAGGCCGCAACCGGTGCTCTGACCATTGCGCCAGAAACGCTGGGTCAGATGCTGCAAATCATCCGGCGCAATGCCCGGCCCATGGTCGCGCACGACAAAGCGCACGCGGTTGCCGATGGTTTCCATGCTCACCTCCACCGCGCAATCTTCCGGCGTATGGCGCAGCGCGTTATCGAGCAAATTGCGCAACGCGGCAATCGCTAACACCGCCGGCATTTGCAACGGCGCCTCCGACAGTTGGGCAGGCAGTTGCAGTTTGATCCGCAGCCGCTCGCCGCCGGTGGCATCCTGAATCGCCAACCGCGCGACTTGCTCGGCACTGCATTGCGAGCCGTCGTCGAACGACAAACTGCCCTCGACCCGCGCCAGCAACAGCAATTGCTCTAGGGTTCGATGCAATCGATCAGCGCCCTCCTCGGCCCGCGCCAGCGACTGATCGCGGGCGCTGCCTTCGGTCATGCGCGCGACTTGCAGGTGAGTCTTGATTGCCGTCAGCGGACTGCGCAGCTCATGGGCCGCATCACCGGTCAGACGGCGTTCGCGCTCGATGGTTTTACCAATGCGCTGGAACAACTGATTCTGCGTATCCAGCAGCGGTTTCAATTCGCTGGGAAATGACTGCAACTGCAACGGTTCCAGCGAGTCGGCATTACGCCGCATCAACGCTTCGCGCAGTCGATTGAGCGGTGCCAATCCTTGACCGATGCCCAGCCACAGCAGGCAAAGGCAACCCAGCAACGCCACGCCCACGGGCACTGAAGCGGCGAGCAGAATCGACATGTTCAGCGCTTCGCGCTCAATCTGCCGATCCGCCGTGGTGATGCGCACATCGCCGCGTGCGAGGGTAAAACTGCGCCACGGCGCGCCGTCGATCATCTGATCGTGGAAGCCCATTTTTTCGGCTTCCAGCGCTTGCTCAGGATTATTGTGGCTGCGGGCAAGAATTTCCCCGCGTAACGAACTGACCTGACACGCCATGCCGCCGGGAATGTTCAGTTGTTCCGCGCTGAAGTGAGTGCCCTCGCCTTTGCTTGGCAGTGTCGGCAATTGCTCCAGCAACCCGGCGACCATGCGCGCCGACGCCACCAGGCGTTGGTCGAGGGAAAACATCATCTGGTTGCGCAGGTCGCTGAGCATCCAGGCCGCGGCCAGCGCCCAGATCAGCGCGAACGCGGCGCCGAGGGTCAGGCTCAGGCGCAGTCGCAGACTCATCACTTGCCTTGATCTCCGCCATCCGCCGGGCCGAGGCGATAGCCCAGACCGCGCACGGTTTCGACGATGCCTTTGCCGAGTTTGCTGCGCAGGTGGTGGATGTGCACGTTGAGCGCGTTGCTTTCCAACTCGTCGTTGAAGCCGTAGACGCTGTCTTTCAGTTGCTCGGTGGAGAGCACCCGGCCGCGATTGTGCAGCAGGGCTTGCAACAATGATTGTTCGCGTCGCGACAGATCGACCGGCTGCCCGGCGAGCATGGTTTCGCGGCTGCTCGGGTCGTAGGTCAGTGCGCCGTGCTCGATCAGATTGACGCTGCGACCGGCGACGCGGCGCAACAGGGTTTGCAGACGCGCGAACAGTTCGCGCAGATCGAAGGGCTTGAGCAGGTAATCGTCGGCGCCGGCCTGCAAACCGTCGACGCGGTCTGTGACCGAATCGCGCGCGGTCAGAATCAGCACCGGAATCTCCAGGCCGCTTTGCCGCAATTGTTGCAGCAACTTGAGGCCATCTTCGTCGGGCAGGCCGAGATCGAGCACCATCACGTCAAATTCCGCGACCTTGAGCATCGCCCGCGCCTTCGACGCGGTGTTGACGTGCTCAACGGTCAGCCCCTGAGCCGTGAGACCGGCAACGATCCCGCTGGCGATCAGCTCGTCGTCTTCGCAAACCAGTACGTGCATGGGAGCTCCGTGAGCAAAAAAGGCGATTCGAACAGAGAAAGATTAAGTGGCAATTATGGCGTGCGCTATGCCTGGCGAGAAGCGCAGAGGCAAATAGGGCCTAGAGCCCCCGGTTTGATTGTACTTTTTCAGCCGGCAATTGCTTAAAACCGTCTGGTTGATTCCGCTACAGAAACAAAACGCATAACAGACTGCCGTGCTTTTAATCACAACTGGATTACTGTCGAAAACAGCAACTTCTCTGTTAATCACTTTAAATCCGGACACAATCATGCCCCAACTAAAAAACTTTGTAGCGGTCGACTGGCGCGCAGGCAAGGACAAAATCTATTTCTTTTTCAAAGATACCAATACTTACTCCCGCTTCGACATCGAGGACAACCGGGTTATTGATGGACATCCCACTACGCCCAATGCCATCAACTGGCATGACTTCCATCCCCACGCAAAGGATTTACGCTTCGGATTTACCACCACTGGTTTTAAAACCCCTGAATATCTGGGGTTTGACTCCGATATCCTGTGGTTTTTCTACCTCGACGGCGCGCAACCCATGGTCTGCAAATACGATCAGGACGCTGACAGAGTCAACAGTTTCATGCCCCTGTCGAAATCGCCATGGTCGATGCTGGCGCCCTACTTCGAGCGCATTATCGCTGGCACCTGGCGTGAAACTGCACTGCGACCTCGGGGTTTTGAGTTTCTGCTGAATGATGGCTCTTATCTCTCTCTGGATCTGACTTCGCCTAAACATCATTTAGTTCACAAAGACATCACTAACGACACCTGGCCAGGACTTGAACCGTATAAGCACAGGATGATTACTGCAGTACAAAACGACCGATCACTGGCTGACAGTTACTACTACATTTTCCTCACAGGTAATCAGTACCTGCGATACAACCTGATGACATTCAGGCTTCTCGCCGGTCCGATCGATGTCAACGACGGCAATTGGCCAGGGCTGTTACGCGACTGATCCGGGCAAATGCGGCGTCTGGCGGGTTACCGGGCGAGGTTAATCATCGGTTAATCTCTAGCCCCCATTGTTCACCCCACTTGCACAGGGACAAGGCTCCTCCATGCGTCATTTTTTTCTTTTTTTTGCACTGCTGATTTCGAGCCTGGCCCAGGCCGGGAACAATCCTTTTGAGTCAAAACCGGAGTTTTTGCCGGTCGACAAGGCGTTCGTGCTCACCTCCGAACGCCTGGAATCCGGTGAAACCCAGCTGTTCTGGCAAATCACTGACGGCTACTACCTGTATCAGAAACGCCTGAAATTCGATGGGCTGACCGCCGAACAACAACCAGCGCTGCCAACAGGTGAATCCCACAGCGATGAGTTTTTCGGTGAGCAACCGGTTTACCGCCAAGGCCTGGAGGTGAAAATCCCGGCCTCGGCCAGCGGCCAGATCAAAGTCAGCTATCAGGGCTGCGCCGATGCCGGTCTGTGCTATCCGCCGCAAACCCGCGTGATTGATCTGGGGGGCAAAGCCGCCGTCGCTGCCAGCACCGAAGCGCCGGATCAAGCCTTGGCCAGCAGCCTGCAACAACGGGCGCTGGGCTGGAGTTTGCTGGTGTTCTTCGGCCTTGGTCTGTTGCTGGCCTTCACCCCTTGCACGTTGCCGATGTTGCCAATTCTGGCGGGTATGGTCGTCGGCAGCGGCGCCACTCCGCGTCGAGGTTTTGCGCTGGCCGGCAGTTATGTGATTTGCATGGCGCTGGTGTATGCCGCGATGGGCGTAATTGCCGCGCTGCTGGGCGCCAACCTGCAAGCGTGGCTGCAAAACCCTTGGCTGCTCGGCACTTTTGCCGCGATCTTTGTGGTGCTGGCGTTGCCGATGTTCGGCTTCTTTGAACTGCAACTGCCGGTGGCGCTGCGTGATCGTCTTGAACACGCCTCGCGCAGTCGCAGTGGTGGCAGCCTGATTGGCGCCGGTGTTTTGGGCGCGTTGTCCGGTCTGCTGGTCGGCCCGTGCATGACCGCGCCGCTGGCCGGTGCGCTGCTGTATATCGCGCAGAGTGGCAATGCGCTGCACGGCGGTTTGATTCTGTTCTCGCTGGGTATTGGTATTGGCGTACCGCTGTTGCTGCTGGTCACGGTTGGCAATCGCTTCCTGCCGAAACCGGGTGCGTGGATGAACCTGCTCAAAGGCGTGTTCGGCTTCCTCTTTCTTGCTACCGCGTTGCTGATGCTGCGTCCGGTGCTGGATCCGTCGTTGTGGCTGGGCCTGTGCGGTGCGCTGCTGTTGATCGCTGCTTACAGCGCCTGGAAACAATCCGAAGGCTTTGGCCGGGTTGCGCAGATGTTCGGCGCCACTGCACTGCTGCTGGGTTTGTGGGGCAGTTTGCTGGTGATCGGCGCGGCGGGCGGCAGTGATGATCCGTATCAGCCGCTGCAGGTTTACAGTGCCGGTCGCACCGCAAGCGCCGCACCGAACGGCCACGAAGCGTTCACCACCATCAAGGATCCTGCCGCTTTGCAAAGCGAACTGGATGCTGCGAAAGCCAAGGGCCAGTGGGTGCTGCTCGATTACTACGCCGACTGGTGCGTGTCGTGCAAAGTCATGGAGAAACAGGTGTTCGGCAAAGACAAGGTGATGCAGGCGCTGAGTGATGTGCGTCTGCTCAGGCTCGATGTCACCGCCGACAACGCTGCCAGCCGCGAACTGCTTAGCCGTTACAAAGTGCCGGGGCCACCGAGTTTTGTCTGGATCGGCACTGACGGCGAAGAACGCCGCAGCCAGCGCATCACCGGCGAAGTCGATGCCGACACCTTCCTGCAACGCTGGGCCACCACCCGGGACGCCAATTAATGCTGACTTTCACCCTCGGCACTTTTGCCATCGCGCTTAACCACCTGCTGCTGATCAGTGCTTTGGCGCTGGCGACGTTTGTCGGCTGGCGGGTGGCCAAGCGCGGCGGTGATAACCCCGAGTCGGCGCTGTTCAGTCTGTTTCTGCTGGGCATGTTGGCCGCGCGCATCGCGTTTGTGCTGATGTACTGGTCGCACTACCGCAATGACCCGTGGCAAATCATCGACCTGCGCGATGGTGGTTTTCTGGCCTGGCCGGGGGTGATCGTTTTGCTGTTGGCAGCGCTGTATCGCGGCTGGCGTCGTCCGGGCTTGCGTCGACCGTTGGGTTTTGGCGTAGCCAGTGGCGTGGTGTTCTGGCTGTTGGCGACGCTGTCGCTGAACATTTACGAACAGGGCACGCGCCTGCCGGACATTGCCCTGCGCAATGCCGCCGGGGAGACGGTCAAACTCAGCGATTATCAGGGTGGCCCGCTGGTGATCAACCTCTGGGCGACCTGGTGCCCGCCGTGCCGACGGGAAATGCCGGTGCTGGAAAACGCTCAGCAGCAACGCCCGGATCTGACCTTCCTGTTCGTCAATCAGGCGGAAAGCATGCAAAGCGTCGCGACGTTTCTCGAAACCCAAGGCCTGAGTTTGAACAACGTGTTGTTCGATCGCGGCGGCCGACTCGGCCAAGCCGTGGGTTCCATGGCTTTGCCGACTACGCTGTTCTATAGCCCTGATGGCCGCCTGCTGGGCAGCCACTTGGGTGAATTGTCCAATGCCAGCCTGGCGCGCGCGCTGGAAAACTTCGACACCGCGCCTTCAAGTCCCAATCCGGCCGCAGCGACGGTCAACTCTGCAAGGAAACTGCCATGCCCCGCCTCCGCCACCTGCTGACGCTGACTCTGGGCACTGCCCTGTTGCACCTGCCGTCCGTGCAGGCCGCTGAAGAACTGCCGGCCGCGATCAAACAGATCGAAGCCAAAGGCGCGAAAATCGTCGGCCAGTTCGATGCTCCCGACGGTTTGCGCGGTTACGCGGCGCAATACCAGAATCGCGGCATGGCGCTGTACCTGACCGCGGACGGCAAACACGTCATCCTCGGCAATATGTACGACGCCGACGGCAAGGATCTGAGCAGCGAACCGTTGCAGAAACTGGTCTACGCGCCGATGGCTAAGGAAGTCTGGGCCAAGTTCGAAGCGAGCAACTGGATTCAGGACGGCAACAAAGATGCACCGCGCACGGTGTATCTGTTCAGCGACCCGAACTGCCCGTACTGCAACATGTTCTGGGAACAGGCGCGGCCCTGGGTGAAGTCCGGCAAGGTGCAATTGCGCCACATCATGGTCGGGATCATCCGCGAAGACAGCCCGGGCAAATCCGCTGCACTGCTGGCCGCAAAAGACCCGGCCAAAGCTCTGGAAGATCACGAAAAGGCTGGCAAGGGCAGCTCGCTCAAGGCCTTGAAAGATATTCCCGCAGCCGTGCAAACCAAACTGGCGGCGAACATGCAGTTGATGGAAGACCTGGATTTGCAGGCCACCCCGGCGATTTTCTACATGGATGCCAAGGGCGAGCTGCAACAACAGCAAGGTGCGCCTTCACCGGACAAATTGGCGCAGATTCTTGGGCCTAAGTAATGAGAAAAGCCCACTATAAACAGCGGGCTTCGATTGTGGCAGGAACGATCAACCGCACTTTGTGAAGAAGTCGAGAAAGCTAAAGTCCTCGCACGTCACTCTCATGGACTTGATGCGTGACTGTGCAGGCGCGACGAAGTCGATCAATTGATGCAGGGCACCACCCTCATTGACGCCGTGGTATTCATCCCTCCCTAGGGATGCACCATTGGCATCGAAGTATTCGACGATACCTTTATGGTGCAGATGGGCCCACGTGAACGAAATCCGCTCGTAATCTGCCGGAAAGTCAAACTGAATACGTTGGGGTGGCGCTGTCATGCTCGAGTTGATGCACATGCCAAAAGAAAGTTCTTCAATGAACCCAACAGTGGTGTAACCAAAACGCATGATGCCTGCCGATCCTGCGCCCTCAAGCAACTTGATCGACATTGTGGGAAGGGTAAAAGTGTAATTGTCAGCGGCACTGACAAGTTTCACTTCCTGATCATCAAAATTTTCTACATGAACATAGCGCTGCTTCTGCACCGTTACTCGAGTGATCGGTGACGGTCGCTCGATGCCATCGCGCTCAACCGTGTAGCTCACTTCGACTGTCTTACCCTCATTGGCGGCCACTGCCGATGCGCTGACGGCGACTTCGACAGTTCCTGCAGTTTTGCCATCAACCACGTCCAGCTCAGGAGATCCTTCACCAGAAGTGCCACGCCATAGCGGCTTGATCCTGTCATTGGAAAGCATGCCGTCGTACTTGATAACGATGGTCGCTTTTTCCGAAACAAGTTCCGGATTCAGCACACCGTTCAACGTCTGTTCGACGGCAGGTGCCAGCAAATCGGTATCTGATTTCAGCAAAAGGTTGGTCCAGCGTGGCAATTCATGAGCGGTATCAATGTTCGAGCCTTTGTCGAACGTAACAAACGTCTTCAGCGTCAAAGCCGATTTATCGTCGAGCCCACTCAACCAGCTTCGATCAATGGTTAATTCCAGACCGTTGCTGACCTGCTCTGACGTCACTTCCAGTGCAGTGACCAAATCAAGCGTTTCATGGGTAGGATAATTGCGCTGTCCGACAACGCTGATCCAGATGTGCTGCCCCAGCGCGATGAACCACCAAGGGGCAAGCTGCACACGCGCATTACCTGAGAACCTGCGCATGTCCAGAAATACAGTACCTTCGATCATGACGACATCGGGTAACCGCGGTTCCGGCAAATCGGCGGGGGGAATGTGTTCTACGGTCAGATCGAGTTTGTGAGAAAGCATCACGTCCCCGCCCGAACTTGCCTCATACCAAACCTGCACGGTTTTACCGACAGATAGACCAACGAGCGACGCTGAAATAAACACCTCTGCGGGAAGTGAAGCGCCCTTCGACTGGGTGGTAAATTCCTCGATATGGCCGGGCCGTGCCCAAAAGAGCCGGACAGTATGTGCGGTACTGAGCCCCGGAAAATCAATTCGTACAGTTGTACCGCTCAACGCCTTGCCAGGGGACAAAGTCGAGTTGTACGACGCATCTACTACCAATGGAACCGGAAGTTCAGGATCATTTGCTGATTGATTTGACATGACGACTCTCCTGTCGGCGATCACACGATTCAGCCCACACCGGGCGAAGCCATTTGATGCCTGTTCGAGAGAGCCGCGCTACTGTCAGAGTTGACAGTAGCGCGGGATGCAGAAAGGTGGTTCAGGCGATGGAACGGTTCTGTTCAGACAAAAAGGCAAGCAACACCTCCGTAACAAACTGCGCATTCTCCAGATTGGAGATATGCCCCGCTTCCGGCACCAGCGCCCACGGGCAACCAATCAACGCGGCCATTTCCTTGGCCTCTGACGGTGGGCGCGGTTTGTCCTGATCGCCGCACAGCACCAGCGTGCTGGCAGCGTCCAATTCGCTCAGACGCGGCAACAAATTTTCGCGGCCAAAGGTGATGCGCCCCATCGGCACGATGCTTTCGCGCAGGCGATCTGCGCTGTACGCCGCCAGTTCCGCGCGGAATGCCTGATACAGCGGCGACTGCGGATCGATGCCCGGGCGGAAGAAGATCGGTACGACGATGTCGAGCAGTTGCTCGGAGATTTCGCCGGTGTCTTCGATTTGCTTGAACAGCGAGAAATAATATTGGCGGGTAGGTTCCGGTTCGACGCCGAGGTAGGTGTCCATCAGCACCAGCCCGTTGATCCGCTGCGGTGCCGCCAGCGCGAGACGTGCGCCCCACATACCGCCGACCGACAATCCGACGAGAGTGACCTGATCAATCTGTAGATGATCGAGCAAGGCCTGCGCCTGCCGGGCGATGTCATCGAGGGAAGTGGTGCCTTCCGGTAGCCGGCCTGACTCGCCGTGGCCCCACAGATCGAGGGCGATCACCCGGTAGTGTGGCGATAGCGCGGCGATCTGCGGCGCCCACATGGCCTGATCCCACAGATAGCTGCCGGCGAGCAGTACCGCCGGGCCGGTGCCTTGATCAATGTAATGCAGCGCTTGTCCGTCAACCGTAAAGAAGGGCATCGATTCACCTGCGCGGTAAAAAACAGAACCGGCAGACTGAGCTGCCGGTTGGTTGTCGTCAATCGGGGAAATGATGCGGTTTGTGTTGAAGTCGCTGACGCCTGAAAGCAAAAAGATCGCAGCCTGCGGCAGCTCCTACAAGGAAACGCGATGTTCTCTGTAGGAGCTGCCGCAGGCTGCGATCTTTTGATCTTTACAGCCCCTCCAGCTCCGCCATCAGATCATTCAACCGATCCACCTTCTCCTCGGTAATGTCACTCGCCGCCAGCCCGTCAATGTACTCGGCCAACTCCTCCACCGTGCTGCACTCGAACATCGCCCGCAGCGGCACATCTCGTTGCAAGGATTTCTGCACCCGCGAAGCGATCTGCGTGGCCAGCAACGAATGCCCGCCCAGCTCGAAGAAGTTATCGCGCACACCGACCTGCTCGACCTTCAACACCTCGGCCCAAATGTCCGCCAGCGTCTGCTCCAGCTCATTGCGCGGCGCCAGATAATCCTGGCTCTGCAGTTGACCGATCTCCAGCGCCGGCAAGGCTTTGCGATCAAGTTTGCCGTTGGCATTCAGCGGCAGTTGATCGAGCCACAACCAGTGCAACGGCACCATGTATTCCGGCAGTTCGGCGCGCAGACGATGCTTGATCCGCTCAAGGCGCTCGCTCGGATTGAGTGCCGAATCGGCCGCCACCAGATAACCAACCAAGTGCTTGCCGTTGACGCCCTCCTGCACACCGACCGCGCCGTCGCGCACTTCCGGCTGTTCATGCAGACGCGCTTCGATCTCACCCAGCTCAATCCGGTAACCACGAATCTTCACCTGATGGTCAACGCGGCCAACGTACTCCAACACCCCGTCGCTACGCCGCCGCGCCAGGTCACCGGTGCGATACAGACGCTCGCCCGGCGCGCCGAACGGGTTCGGTACAAACACTGGCGCGGTGCGCAGCGGATCGCTGACATAACCGCGACCGACGCCCGTGCCCGCCACACACAACTCACCCACCGCACCCAACGGCACCAGTTCCAGCGCGCCATCGAGCAGATATAGCAAGTTGTTGTCGGTCGGCGTGCCGATCGGCAAATAACTGCCGCGCGTCGAAGCCATGTCGACCCGGAAGAACGCCACGTCATCGGAACATTCCGCCGGGCCATACGCGTTGACCAGACCAATCTGCGGATAACGCAGCAACCACTGATGCGCCAGCTCCGGCGGCATCGCCTCACCCGTCGGCAACATCCAGCGCAAGCCATCGAGACTCAGGCGATCCGCGGCGAGCATGCCCTGAATCAGCGAAGGCACACTCTCCAGCACGGTGATGCCCTGCACTTGCACATGCTTCAGCAGACCTTGCGGATCGTGGGCAATCGTATTCGGCACAATGTCCACTCGCGCGCCGAACAGCGGCGCGGCAAGGAACTGCCAGACCGAAATATCGAAGCTCTGCGAAGCGGTCTGCGCGATCACATCCGCGTCACTCAAATTCAGGTACGGCACCTTGCTCAACTGGTTATTGAGCATGCCGCGCTGTTCGACCATCACGCCTTTCGGCAGGCCGGTGGAGCCCGAGGTGTAGATCACGTAAGCGAGGTTGCCCGGGCCGCTGTAAATGCCAGGATTCGTCGCCGACAACGCCAAGGCCTGCACTTCTTCCCAAACCAGAAGCCGTGGACGATTGACGCAGCTGAATTCATCCAGCAAGGTCTGCGCCTGTTCGCGACACGCCTCGCTGCACACCAGCAGCGGCGTGCGGCTCAGCTCGATGATGCGTTGCAAACGCTGTCTCGGCAGACCCGGATCCAGCGGCAGATAACCCGCGCCAGCCTTGAAGCTGCCGATGATCATGCCGAGCAGGTCGAGATTGCGTTCGGCGAGCAACGCCACCGGTTGATCCGTCTGCACACCCGCCGCGACCAGTGCATGGCCGAGACGGTTGGCGTTGTGGTTCAGCTCGGCATAGCTCTGTTGCTGATCAAGGCACGTCGCGGCGATGCGTTGCGGATGCGCGGCAACCTGCGTTTCGAACAGCGCCACATAGCTCTGCTCAAGCGGATAATCGTGGGCACTCTGGTTGCAACCGTGCAGCAGGAAGTCCTGCTCCTCAGCGCCCAGCAGCGGCAGATCAGCCATGTCGCCATGGAAGCCGTCGACCAGCGCCAGCAGCAAACGCTTGAACTCGCCGAGCATGCGCTCGATGGTCGATTCGTCGAAATAACGCTGGTCATACGACAGGTGCAGACCAAGGTCATCGCCCGGGTAGCACACCGCCGTCAACGGGAAGTTAGTGTGGGTTCGTCCGGAGTCCGAGGTCGCGTTCAGGCTCTGCGCGCGATCCAGCACCGAGACTTCCACCGGGGCATTTTCGAAGACGAACAGGCTGTCGAACAGCGGCTGGCCTTTCGGCAATTCGCTTTGTTCCTGAATGTTCACCAGCGGCAGGTATTCGTACTCGCGCAGTTGCATGTTGCTGTCGAGCAAAGCGCTGAGCCACTGACGCACGCTGCTGCGTTCATCGTCTGCCGGCATATGCACCCGCAGCGCGATGCTGTTGATGAACAGGCCGACGGTACGCTGCATCTCCGGCATGTCCACCGGCCGCCCGGCCACGGTCACGCCGAACAGCACGTCACGATCGCCGCTCATACGGCGCAGCACCAAGGCCCACGCTGCTTGAGCAAAAGTGTTGATAGTCAGTTGATGCGCCTGCGCCAATTCACGCAGACGCACTCCGTCCTCGACATTGAGACGGGTGTAGCGGTCGCCGACGATCATGCCGCCGCTTTCACCGGCATGTTCGCGCAGGAACGGCCGGTCGCTCGGGATCGGCGTGGTGCGCTCGAACCCTTGCAGGTTCTGCTGCCACCACTGCCGTGCTTCGGCGAGACTCTGGCGTTGCAGCCAACCGATGTAATCGCGATAACGCGGTGGCGTGCTCAATTGAGCTTCGCGACCTTCACCCAGAGCGGTGTAAATCTCGAAGAAGTCGTTCATCAGCAACGAGCGGCACCAGGCATCGATAAGGATGTGGTGGTTGCTCATCATGAACCAGTAACGCGCCGCGCCGACCTTGATCAGGCGCAGATGGAATGGCGCCTGATTGAGTAGATCGAACCCGGCCTCACGCTCGTTTTTCAGCAGCGCTTGCAGCTTTGGTTCCTGCTCGATTTCGGCGATGGCGCTCCAGTCCAGATATTCGATTGGCGTACGACCCGGCGTGTGAATCACTTGCAGCATGTCTTCGCCGACGTTCCAGCAGAACGAGGCGCGCAACGCTTCGTGACGGGCGATCACCGCTTGCCACGCCTGGGCAAAACGCTCAGCGTCGAGTTCGCTGTTGATGCGGTAGCGATCCTGCATGTAGTAAAGACCGGTGCCCGGTTCGAGCAAGGTGTGCAGCAACATGCCTTCCTGCATCGGCGTCAACGGATAGACGTCTTCGATGTGCGCGGCCGGCACCGGCAAGGCATCGAGTTGCGCCTGAGTCAGTCTGGCCAGCGGGAAGTCCGACGGCGTCAGGCCACCGGCTTCGTCTTGCAGGCAATGACCGATCAGGCTTTGCAGCTCACCGAGATAGGCATCGGCCAGATCGTGGATGGTCTGCGCGTCGTAACGCTCGGCGCTGAACGTCCAGCGCAAGAGCAATTCACCGCCATACACCTGACTGTCGACGCTCAATTCATTCGGCAATGGCGCCTGCGGATCGTGGGCAGCGCCAACCGGCTCATCCAGCGGGCGGAACAGCGCATCGCTGGCGAAGCTTTGGTCGAACTGGCCGAGGTAGTTGAAGGTGACCGGCGCATGCGGCAGCGCCTCCATGCTGCGCTGAGTGAAATCATCGGCCAGATAACGCAGCACGCCATAACCCAGACCTTTGTGCGGTATCGCGCGCAGTTGCTCTTTGATTGCCTTGATCGAAGCGCCCTGCCCTGCGGCCTCTTCGATATTGTGCGGGGTCAGACGCAGCGGATAAGCGCTGGTGAACCAGCCGACGGTGCGGGTCAGGTCGATTTCGTCGAACAGGGTTTCGCGACCGTGGCCTTCCAGTTGAATCAGCGCCGATGGCTGACCGCTCCAGCGGCACAGCACGCGGGCCAGTGCCGTCAGCAGCAGATCGTTGACCTGCGTGCGATAAGCGCTCGGTGCCTGTTGCAGCAGCTGTTTGGTGTGCTCGGCATCGAGGCGCACGCTGACGGTTTGTGCATGACGATTCTGCTGGCCGCCCTGCGGGTTTTCGCAAGGCAGATCGGCGTTCTGACCGGCCAACTGGGTTTGCCACCAGTTGAGTTCTTCGCGCAGGGATTCGCTACCGGCGTAGGCCTGCAAGCGTGCAGCCCAGTCTTTGAAGGCACTGGTTTTTGCTGGCAGTTTCACCGCTTGCTCGGCGTCGAGTTGGCGGTACACGGTTTGCAAATCGTCGAGCATCACGCGCCACGACACGCCATCGACCACCAAGTGATGAATCGCGATAAACAGGCGTTGCTGAGCTTCCGGGCCGTCGACCAGCACGGCACGCAGTAGCGGGCCTTGCGCAAGGTCGAAGCTGCGCTGGGCATCGGCGAACAGCGCTTCACACTTGTCCATCGACGGCACGCGCACTTGCCACAACACCGCCGCATCCAACACCGGTTGGTGCGTCGCTTGCCACGCTTCGTTGGTTTCGGTGAAGCGCAGACGCAGGGCATCATGCTGCTCGATCACCGCCAGCAACGCTTGCTCCAGACGATGCGGTTGCAGCGCCACGGTTGGCTCCAGCAACAGCGCCTGATTCCAGTGCTGACGCTCCGGAATTTCCGTGTCGAAGAACCAATGCTGAATCGGCGTCAGACGCGATTCACCGGTCACCAGGCCTTGCTCCGCTGTCACTTGTTCGCTGCGGCTGGCCACGGCGGCGAGGGTTCGCACGGTTTGATGCTGGAACAGATCACGCGGGCTGAAATGAATGCCTTGCTGACGCGCGCGGCTGACCACTTGAATCGACAGAATCGAGTCGCCCCCGAGTTCGAAGAAATTGTCGTTGAGGCCGACCTGTTCGACGTTGAGCACTGCGCACCAGATCTGCGCCAGGGTCTGTTCCAATTCGTTGCTCGGCGCCACGTAATCCTGGCGATTGAGCTCCGGATCCGGCGCCGGCAAGGCGCGGCGGTCGAGTTTGCCGTTGGCGGTCAGCGGCATGCTCGCCAGCAGAATCAGGTGCGTCGGCACCATGTAATCCGGCAGTTGTGTCTTGAGGTGCGACTTGAGGGCTTCGCGCAGTTCAGCCTGTCTGGCTTCGCTTTGCTCGGCGACTTCAGTCACCAGATAGCCCACCAGTTGTTTGCCGCTTGGCGCATCAAGGGCGAGCACCACGGCTTCGCGGATCGAAGCGTGATCAAGCAGACTGTTTTCGATTTCGCCCAGTTCGATGCGGAAACCACGAATTTTCACTTGATGGTCGATCCGGCCCAGGTATTCAACCAAGCCATCGCCACGCTGGCGTACCAGGTCGCCAGTGCGGTACATGCGTCCGCCGTCAGCGGCAAACGGATCCGCGACAAAACGCTCAGCAGTGATGCCCGGACGATCGTGATACGCCTGCGCCAGACCCGCGCCGCCGACGAACAATTCACCGGTCGCGCCCTGTGGCACCAGCGCCAGATCGGCGTCAAGAATGTACGCAACACGCGCGCCAATCACGCTGCCGATCGGCACACTGCCCGCACCCTCTTCCAGCACCTCCGGCGCCAGACTGGCCAGCGGCATGACCACGGTTTCCGTCGGGCCGTAAGCGTTGAAAAACATCGCCGGTTTGAACGCTGCACGAATGCGTTGCAGATGTTCGCCGGTCAGCGCTTCACCGCCGGTGATGATCATCCGCACCGGCAGGATCTCGTTTTGCGTCGAGAGGAACTGCGCCAACTGGCTGCCGTAGCTCGGGGTGAAACCGAGCACGTTGATTTTATGCGTGCGGATCAAACCGCAGATTTCTTCCGCGTCCCACTGACCTTGCGCACGCAACACCACTTGCGCGCCGCTGAGCAGCGGCACCAACAAACGCTCAGTCGCCGCATCGAAGTTGATCGAATAGAAGTGCAGTTCGCAGTCGTCCGGGCGCATGCCAAACCGCTCGATCACGGCCTGACAGTGCATGGTGATTTCGCCGTGGGAAACCACCACGCCTTTCGGCTTACCGGTCGAACCCGAGGTGTAAATCAGGTAGGCCTGATGCTGCGGCAGGCTGATAAACGGCAGCTCAGTGGCCGGGTAATCGGCCAGCGCTGCACTGTCGTCTTCCAGGCACCAACGCGCCACACTCGACGGTAGATCGCCGAGCGCTTTAAACATCGCGCGATCACTGAGCAGCAGCCCAATGCGGCTGTCTTCAATCATGTAATGCAGACGGTCGAGCGGGTATTCCGGATCCAGCGGCACATACGCACCGCCCGCCTTGAGAATCGCCAGCAGGCCAATGACCATTTCCAGCGAACGCTCCAGTGCCAGGCCTACGCGCACTTGCGGGCCGACGCCACGCTCGCGCAACGCCCAGGCCAGACGATTGGCGCGGGCGTCGAGTTCGGCGTAGCTCAAGGTCTGCCCGGCGAAAGTCAGGGCTGCTGCGTCTTTGCGCGCCAGTGCCTGTTCGGCGAAGAGGTGATGAATGCACTGGTCGAGACGATGCTCGCCCGGCTCGATGCCGAGGCTCTCGAGCAGTTGCTGTTGCTCGGGCTGATCGAGCAATGGCAATTCGCTGAGACGCTGTTGCGGATCGGCGATCAACGCTTCGAGCAGGTTGCGCCAATGTTTGGCCATGCGCGCGATGGTCGGTTCGTCGAACAAATCGGTGCTGTACGTCAGGCAGCAACCGAGGCGATGGTCGAGGTCGGTGACTTCCAGGTTGAGGTCGAACTTGGTCGCCCGAGCATCGTTGGCCAGATATTCGACAGTCATGCCAGCGAGCATGCGGCTCTGCTGGAATTCCCAGCGCTGCACGTTGCACATCACCTGGAACAGCGGGTTGTACGCGGCACTGCGCGGTGGCTGCAAGGCTTCGACCAGATGATCGAACGGCAGATCCTGGTGCGATTGCCCTTCAATCACCGCGTGGCGCACATGCTCAAACAATTCGCCGACCGACATCATGCCGTCGAGCTGGCAGCGCAGCACTTGGGTATTGAGGAACGCACCGATCAGCCCTTCACTTTCTGGACGAATACGGTTGGCCACCGGTGCGCCGATGCGCAGATCGGTCTGCCCGCTGTAGCGGTAAAGCAGCGTGGCGAGCGCGGCGGTCATGGTCATGAACAGGGTCAGACCGTTTTGCGCATTGAACGCACGAACCCGCGTCGCGAGGTCGTCGCTGAGGTCAAAACGGAACAGCTCGCCCTGGTGGCTTTGCACCGGCGGACGCGGGCGGTCGCCGGGCAATTCCAGCAGCGGATGTTCGCGACCGAGTTGCGCCGTCCAGTAATCGAGTTGGCGTTGACGCTCGCCGGATTCCAGCCAGTTGCGCTGCCAGACGCTGTAGTCGAGGTACTGCACCGGCAGCGGCTCCAGTGGCGAATCGCGGTCGTCGACAAACGCTTCGTACAGTGCGCTGAGTTCGCGGGCGAAGATGTCCATCGCCCAGCCTTCGGTGACGATGTGATGCAGGGTCAGCACGAAGTAATGCTCGTGCTCGGCGGTCTTCACCAGACAGGCGCGCAGCAGCGGGCCAGTTTCCAGATCGAACGGCAGATGCGCTTCTTCATCGGCGAATTGCTGAACCTGTTGCTCGCGCTGATCGGCGGCAATTTTCGAGAAATCCTTCCAGCCCATGCGCACGCCGGTCTCGGCATGCACTTGTTGACGGGCGATGCCATCGACGCTCGGGAACGTCGTGCGCAGGGTTTCGTGGCGCAGGATCAGCGCTTGCAACGCAGCCTCGAAACGCTCGACGTGCAACACGCCACGCAGGCGCGCCATGCCACCGACGTTGTACGCCGGGCTGTCCGGTTCCATCTGCCAGAGGAACCACATGCGCTGTTGCGAGTACGACAGCGGCACCGGTTTGCTGCGGTCGACCTTGGCGATTGGCGGCTGCTTGTTGGTGCGGCCACTGACCTGAATCAAGCGAATCTGTTCAGCGAAATCACCGAGTTCGCTGTGCTCGAACAACGCGCGCAGCGGCAGCTCGACGTCACAGGCCTGACGGGTGCGCGAGATGATTTGCGTGGCCAGCAGCGAGTGGCCGCCGAGGGCGAAGAAGTCGTCGCGCAGACCGACCAGGCTGAGGCCAAGGACTTCGCGCCAGATCGCGGCGATTTGCTGTTCCAGCTCGGTCACCGGTTCGACGTGTTCACGCACTTGCCATTGCGGCTCGGGCAAGGCGCGGCGGTCGAGTTTGCCGCTAGGGCTGAGCGGCATTGCGTCGAGGCGCATCAGTTGCGCCGGCACCATGTATTCCGGCAGTTCGGCGGCAAGTGCGGTTTTCAGACGAGCGATTTGTTCGTCGTGATGGTCACTGGCATCGGTCGCGGTGAAGTAGCCGATCAGTTGCGCGCCGGAAGCGGTTTCGCGCACCAGCACCACCGCTTGGGCGACACCGTCCTGGGCGAGCAGACGTGCTTCGATTTCTTCCGGTTCGACACGGAAGCCACGCAGTTTGACCTGCTGATCGAGACGACCGAGGTATTCGAGCACGCCGTCAGACGTCCAGCGCGCGCGGTCGCCGGTGCGGTACAAACGTGCGCCCTGCTCGCCCAATGGATCAATGACAAAACGTTCAGCGGTCAACGAAGGACGACCGAGATAACCCCGGGCCAAACCGATGCCGCTGATGCACAACTCACCCGGCACACCGGCCGGCACGGAATTGAGATCAGCGTCGAGCACGCGGCAAATCACGTTGCCCAGCGGCCGGCCAATCGGCGAACGCTCGCCATCGGCGGTGCTGCAATGCCAGTGCGTGACGTTGATCGCAGTTTCAGTCGGGCCGTAACGGTTGTGCAATTGCACCGCCGGCAGTTGCGCCAACACGCGGTTGCGCAGTTCAGCGGGAAGCGCTTCACCACCGGAAAAAACGCGGCGCAGGCTGGTGCATTCGGCGCTCAGTGGTTCGTCGATGAACAGCGAAAGCAGCGGCGGTACAAAGTGCAGCGTGGTCACGCCATGTTCTTGCACCAATTGCGCGATGCGATGCGGATCGCGGTGTTCACCGGCGCCGGCAATCAGCAAGCGCGCGCCAGTGATCAGCGGCCAGAAGCATTCCCACACCGAGACGTCGAAACTGATCGGCGCCTTTTGCATCAGCACATCGGTTTCATTCAACGCGTAAGCGCTCTGCATCCATTGCAGACGTTCGGCCAGTGCCGCATGCGTATTACCGACGCCTTTCGGCTGGCCGGTGGAGCCCGAGGTGTAGATCACGTAGGCGAGGTTGTCGCCGTGCAAGTGCAGACCCGGTGCCTGGCTCGGCCAGTTTTCCAGGTGCAGGGCGTCCATGGCGATCACGCTGACGCCGTCGCTGGCCGGCAAACGGCCGAGCAGTTCGGTTTGAGTCAGGAGCAATTCGACGCCGCTGTCGCTGAGCATGTAAGCCAGGCGATCAGCTGGGTAATCCGGATCCAGAGGCACGTAAGCGCCGCCGGCCTTGATGATCGCCAACAGGCCGATCAACAGTTGCGGCGAACGCTCGGCGGCGATGGCCACGCAAACGTCCGGGCCGACGCCTTTGTCGCGCAGATAGTGCGCGAGGCGGTTGGCTTGCGTGTGCAGTTCGGCAAAATCGAGGCTACCGCCCTCCCACACCAGCGCGATGCGTTCCGGGATTTGCCGCGCTTGTTCGGCGAGCAGTTCGGGCAGCCATTGTTGTGCCGGAACGCACGGCGCGACGCTCCAGTTTTTCTGCTGATCGTGCTCGCCGACGGTGAGCAGTTGCAGGTCGCCGATGGCTTGTTCTGGACGCTCGCAGACGTCGCGCAGCAGGTTGCTGAAATGCTCGGCCAGTCGCGCGATAGTCGCGGCGTCGAACAGTTCGTTGGCATAGTCGAAGGACAACGTCAGGCGACCATTACGATCCTCTTCGCTGTGCAGTTGCAGGTCGAACTTGGCTTCGCGGCTGTGCCACGGCAACTCTTCGGCGAGCAGACCAGGCAGGCGTTTGAGCGCGCTGAGGTCGCGTTGCTGGTGGTTGAACATGATCTGGAACAGACCTTGTTCGCGGGCCTGCGGGAAAGCTTCGAGCAGTTGTTCGAACGGCAGATCCTGATTCGCCTGTGCGCCGAGTGTGGCCTGGCGGGTTTGCGCCAGCAGCTCAACGAATGGCAGGCGCGAATCGATCTCGGCGCGCAGTACTTGGGTGTTGATGAAGAAGCCGATCAGGCCTTGAGTTTCCAGGCGCGGACGGTTGGCGTTGGGCACGCCGATGCGAATATCACGCTGACCGCTGTAGCGATGCAGCAAACTCTGCAATGCCGAGAGCAACAGCATAAACGGCGTCGATTGATGCGCTTGCGCCGTGTTGCGAATCGCCTCGCTGAGGCTGACGTCCAGACGCACGGTGTGACGTGCAGCGCTGTGTTTGTGTTGCGCCGAGCGCGGATGATCGGTGGCCAGCTCCAGCACTGGATGCTCGTCGCCCAACTGCGCTTTCCAGTAAGCCAGTTGCCGCTCGCCCTCGCCTTGCGCCAGCCATTGGCGCTGCCAACTGCCGTAGTCAGCGTATTGGGTTGGCAGCGGCGCGAGGTTGGCCGTGGCGCCTTGCGAGGCCGCAGCGTACAGGCGCGAGAATTCGTCGATCAACACGTTCAGCGACCAACCGTCAGCGATGATGTGGTGCATCGTCACCAGCAGTTGGTGATCTTCACCGTCGAGACGGATCAGCGTCACCCACAGCAGCGGGCCTTTTTCCAAATCGAATTGAGTGTGAGCTTCGTCGTCGCGGATCTGCTGCGCGCGGGCTTCGCGTTCATCGGCTGGCAGGTCACTGATGTCGATCAATTGCAGGTTGAAATCGGCAGCCGCATCGACATGTTGCAGCGCTACGCCGTCACGTTCGAAGAAACGCGTGCGCAGGGATTCGTGGCGCTCGATCAATTGCTGAAAGCTGGCGCGCAGTGCGTCTTCATCGAGTTCGCCACGCAAGCGCAGGCCGCCGGGAATGTTGTAGGCGCTGCTGTGCGGGTCGAGTTGCCAGGTGATCCACAAGCGGTTTTGCGCCAGCGATTGCGGCATCGGCTCGGAACGTGACAGCGCGGTGATTTCACCTTGCGCGCTGCCGCCGCCCTGTTGTTGCTGGGCGACTGCGGCGGCAAACGCGGAGAGGGTTGGCGCTTCGAACAGCAGGCGAAGGCTCAGCTCCAGACTGAGTGCTTCGCGAACACGGGCGATCACTTGCGTGGCAGCGATCGAGTTGCCGCCGAGCAGGAAGAAGTGATCGTCGGCGTTGACCTGTTTGACGTTGAGTTGCTCAGCCCAGATTTTGCCGATCAGCGTTTCAAGTTCGGAGGCGCTGGCTCCCGATTCTTGAGTTTCAGTGGCGCTCGACGGGAATACCGCGTAGCTGTCGAGGCTGCCATCGGCCAGACGATTGCGGCACGCCGAGCGCTGCAATTTGCCGCTGGAGGTTTTCGGCAGTGCGCCGGGATTAAGTAATACGACCACGCTCGGCGCTTCTTGATACGCCTCGGCCACGGCTTGGCGAATGGCTTTGATCAACGCTTCCGGCGGCAGGATTTTCTGCACGCTGCGGCTGATTTCTGCAGCGATGCCAATACCCTCTTCGCCATTCTGATTGACCGCGAATGCAGCGACGCGGCCCTTGCGCACCACTTCCACTTCGCGCTCGACGGTTTGCTCGATGTCCTGCGGATAGAGGTTGTGGCCGCGCACGATGAGCATGTCTTTCAGGCGACCGGTGATGAACAGTTCGCCGTTGCGGATAAAACCCAGGTCGCCAGTGCGCAGCCAGGTGCGGCCAGCGTGCTGCACGAAGGTTTTGGCGCTGGCTTCGGGGTTGCGCCAGTAACCGAGGGCAATGCTCGGGCCGGTCGCCCAGACTTCGCCGACGGCATTGTCGGCCAATTCTACGAGCGTGCTCGGCTCAACGATCAGCACCGCGTGCTCAGGCTGGCTGATACCGCAGCTCATGATCGGACTGCCGTCGCCCGGCTCGGCACGATTTTGCGCCAGCGCTTGATCGTCCACGCGCAGTGCAGGAATGCCGGTGCCGCGTGGGGTGCCGGCGACGAACAGCGTGGCCTCGGCCAGACCGTACGAGGCCATGAAACTGTTATCGCTGAAACCGCTCGCGGCGAACTTGTCGGCAAAGCGTTCCAGGGTGTCGAGGCGGATCGGTTCGGAACCGGAATAGGCCACGCGCCAGCGGCTCAGGTCGAGACGCTCCAGCGCCGATTCGCTGACCCGTTCGCTGCACAAGCGATAGGCAAAATCCGGCCCGCCGCTGATGGTGCCGCCGTATTGGCTGATCGCTTCGAGCCAGCGCAATGGCCGACCGAGGAAGTACGCCGGCGACATGAGGATGCACGGCACGCCGCTAAAGATCGGTTGCAGCAGACCGCCGATCAACCCCATGTCGTGATACAGCGGCAGCCAACTGACGATCACATCATCCGGGTTCACATCGATGCCGAAACCGTGGCGGATTAACAGTTCGTTGGCCACCAGATTGCCGTGGCTGACCTGCACGCCTTTGGGCAGCGCAGTCGAGCCGGAGGTGTACTGCAGAAAGGCGATGTGCTCTGGCGGCAGGTTCGGTTCAAGCCATTTTTCGGCCAGCGCATTGTCGAGTGTGTCGACGCACAACAGCGGCGGCGCGCCTTCGATCTGCTGCAAGGCGTCGCGCAGGTCGGCGCTGGTCAGCAGCAGACGCGGTTCGGCGTCGGCGATGATCGACAGCAAACGTTCCTGATGGTGACGGCGCGCCGATTCCGGCGGATACGCCGGCACTGCGATCACGCCCGCGTACAGGCATCCAAAAAACGCCGCGACGTAATCCGGGCCGCTGGGAAACAACAACACCGCGCGATCACCAAATCCGGCCTCTGCCTGCAATGCGGCAGCAATCGTGCGCGCGCGTTGATCGAGTTCGCGATAGCTGAGCACCACAGCCTGTTCTTCGTTTTCGGCAAGAAAACGCAAGGCCAGTTGATCCGGCGTCAGGGCCGCGCGGCGCTGGAGGGCTTGGACCAGAGTGCTGGGGATGTCGAACGCGTCGGTCATGAGGTTTCCTGCCTGAAGTCGGCTTGCTGAGTGGAATCGGGTTGCTGCGTCACGCCCTCAAGGGCATGCAGGGCGCGGTCTGTGCCGACCGCGCAAGGCTGCGGAATGCTGTCTGGTCGGGGTTCGGTACCCGGAACCATTCACCAATGAGAACGGATGACGTCTTGAAATAATTAGTCGGCAGGCTGGATCGCCAACGGGGCTGGGATGCGGCGGCGTGTCGCAGTTCTCACAACGCACCAATTTGTATCATTAGTTCTCTTTCTCAATTGACAATCATTATCATTCAACATAATTTGTCGCTCGATGTGTAGGACGGCCCCGTCCCCCCAAGGCGTCCCACTAACCTATTTGGCAGCAAGGTGATTTCCATGACGGAACCAGTATCCACAAGCAGGTGCGATTCACCGCTACTTCAGGCATTCGTCGACAATCGACTGATTCTGGTCAAGATTGCAGCCCGCATTACCGGCTGCCGGTCACGTGCCGAAGACGTGGTGCAGGATGCGTTTTTCCGACTGCAATCGGCGCCACCGATCACGTCGTCCATCAAGGCGCAACTGAGTTATCTGTTCCAGATCGTGCGCAACCTGGCCATCGATCACTACCGCAAACAGGCGCTGGAGCAGAAATACTCCGGCCCTGAAGAGGAAGGGCTGAACGTGGTCATTCAAGGTGCTTCGCCGGAAACCTCGCACATCAACTTCTCCACCCTGGAGCACATCGCCGACGCGCTGACCGAGCTGCCCAGCCGCACTCGCTACGCGTTCGAGATGTACCGCTTGCACGGCGTGCCGCAAAAGGACATCGCCAAGGAACTCGGTGTTTCGCCGACCCTGGTCAACTTCATGATTCGCGATGCGCTGGTGCACTGCCGCAAAGTGTCGAGCAGTCGTCGGGATGTGGTGATTGCGGGGCGTCGCTGAGACCGGGTCGACAGATAGAAAAAGATCGCAGCCTTCGGCAGCTCCTACAGGGGAACGCATTCCAAATGTAGGAGCTGCCGAAGGCTGCGATCTTTTGCTTTCAGATCACCTCAAGCCAACTTGCACCGATCAAAAAACCGCTCACGCCCCAGAATCATCAGCGCCGCACGCTTATGCGGGAAGTCGAATTCCTTCTCGCAGTGGAAGCACTGGTTCTGCATATGGCCAATCATCTTCGCGTTATCGGCACGCGGTTCGGCGACCACGCGCTGGGTGCGCGGATCATCCAGAAACAGGTAATGCACCAGCGCCGATAACCAGCTCGCGACTTTGTGCGGGCCACGGTGATCCTCCTCCCCCACCAGCATGTGAATGCCCCGGTCGTAATTGTCGGCGTCGTAAAACGGCGCGATACGATCTTCCTTGGCCCAATAAGCTTCGAAGTAGGCGAACGGCTGATCATCGAAACAGCCGATCAGGGTCAGCGTGTGCGGGTCGGCGTCAAGTTTGCTCAGGTATTCGCGGTGCTTTTCGATGCTGCCTTCTTCCTGCCAGAAACTGGCGACACGCGGGCTGTTCTGCCAACGGTTGAAGCGCGGCAGATCCTCTTCGATTTCCACCGTGCGCAGGGAAATCCACGCGCCCAGCCGCGCATCGAAACGCCGATAGACTTCACCGCGCGGTTTCACCGGTCGCAGTGGATGGCGCTTGCCAGCGCTGATGACCATTTGCTGCGGATAGCTGCCGGTCAGCGACGTGCCGAGCCACGGTTGCGGCAGTTGCCAGAACAACGTGCGCTCGCAGCGATATTCACCGGACACCTCGGTGCTCACCAGCAAACCGCCGAGCAAGGCTTCCGTCGGCGGTTGATCGAGTTGCCAGGTCAATTGTCGGCACTCAGGATCACGGGCGAACAGCCAATAACAGGCTGCCCACAGCGCTTGCCCCGGCGGCAAGGCGAAACGCTCATCGATCTGGATCGGCCCTTTGGCCTCGCGATCGAGGCGCAGGCGAATCAATGGTTGCCCGTCCAGGCTCAGGCTCAGACGGCTTTCGGTGGCATCGGCTACCAGTTGGCTGCCCGAGGGCAGGGACAAGGCAGTCAGGTCATTCAGATTGGACATGGGTCGGGCTCACGATAATCGTCGACAGTTCAACGATGGGACGTGATCCGGCAGGGGAAATTTAGGCTTGGCAGAGAAATCAGTGCCTCAGTGATGCGGCACTGGCACCACGGCAATCTTGTACGGATCGAAGATTTTCAGCATCTCGCCGTTGTCGCGCAGGCCTTGCAACAGCTTGCCGAACGCCTCGCCGGTGATCGGCGCGGCGGGACGCAGAATTGCGTAATGGTGGTAAACCTGATCAATGCGCTGCGACACCAGCAACTCGTCGCGAACCTTCTCGTTGCGCAGCAGGTAATCGCTCAGATAGGAGCGCGTCACCAGAGCAATGTCGGCGCGCCCGCGCAGCACCATCAGCAGGTTGCTGTCGTGGGAATAGGTCAACGTTGCATTGAAATTCTGCGCGAGGAATTTCGGGTCGGCGTTGAAGTTGGCGAACTCATAGTGATAGCCGCTGAACAACGCCAGACGCTTGCCTTTAAGGTCAGCGAAATAGTTCTGCTGGCGACCGTCTTCACGTTGCGCGACGAAAATCTCGGCGTCTTCAAGGCCCATGTCGACGTCGGTGTGAGGGATTTCCTTCCAGCCCCAATCAGGGTTCTCGAAGATCGCCATGTCGATCCGGCCTTGCTTGAAATCACCGAAACGTCGCGGGATCGAAGTCGGCACGAGGACGAATTGATAGTCTTTTTGCAGGCGGTTCAGCGACTCGACCAATTGTGGCAGCAGACCGGTGTCGGCACCGTTTTCCGGGCGGATGGTGTACGGCGGAAAGTGCGCGGCGCCCACTCGAACCAGTTGCGCTGCTTGCGCAGGCAACAACCAGAATGCCGCCAGCGCTGCGAGCATCACGCCCGACGCCGTCCGAATTGGCGAAGACTTCAAAACACCCCACTCCCCGAAAAATACCGATCAATGCATTCAAGCTAGGCGGTTTCGCCCAGTTAGCCAGTTTCACCGCCTGATAGAAAGCGTCTCAGCGCTCTTCAAGCACCAGAATCAGCGCCTCATCCGCCAGTTGATCGAGGCTCAGACTGCCGCCGGCACGGAACCAGGTGGTCGTCCAGGACAACGCACCGGTGAGAAAACGTCGAGTGACAAACACGTCGCCGCGAATAAATCCGGCCTCTTTGGCTTCGCCGAGCACCTCTAGCCAAAGGTCTTCGTAGACATCGCGCAACGCCAGCACTTTGGCCTGGCCGTCTTCGGACAACGAACGCCATTCATACACCAGCACCGCCATCGCTTCGCCGCTGCCGCCCATGATCGACTGCAATTCGCAGCGGATCAGCGCCAGCACCCGCTCACGCACATTGTTCGCGTCGGCGAGCGCGGCGCGCATCAGTGCCGTGTTGTAACGGATGGTTTCTTCCATCACCGCCCGGAGAATTTCGTCCTTGCTTTTAAAGTGATGAAAAATACTTCCCGACTGAATTCCCACCGCACCGGCCAGATCGCGCACCGTGGTACGTTCGTAGCCTTTATTACGGAACAGGTGAGCCGCCACTTGCAGCAGTTTGCCGCGCGCGCTGTCCGGGTCGGTCAACTGGCCGTCGTCGACCAATTCGCGCATGACCCTCAGGGCTTTTTGCTCGTCCACCCGTTCTCTCCTACAGTCGATCAGTCTGTTGCCCCCTGAAACCGCAGGGTTGCGCGCAATTTAAGCCGCCAACGGCAACCAAGCAAGCGCTTGGGCAGAAGATAGTGTTTCGCTGTTTACAAACCAAGCGCTTGCTTGGTAGCCTCCAGACACTTCTGTCGCAGGTTGCTGAGTCGGAGATAAAAATGCCCACCACCGTTCGCATCGGATGCGCCAGTGCATTCTGGGGAGACACGTCGACCGCCGCCGCGCAGTTAGTCGACGGCGGCAAACTGGATTATCTGGTCTTCGACTATCTGGCCGAAATCACCATGTCGATCATGGCCGGCGCGCGCATGAAAGACCCGCAGGCCGGGTTCGCCGGGGACTTTATCGAAGTCCTTACACCGCTGCTGCCACAACTGGCCGAGCAAAATATCCGCGTCATCAGCAACGCTGGCGGGGTCAACCCGCAAGCCTGCGCCGCTGCCCTGCAAGCGGCCTGCGACAAGGCCGGCATCCCACTGAAAATCGCCGTGTTGCTCGGCGATGACCTGCAACCGCAATTCAAACAACTCAGGGGCATCACTGAAATGTTCAGCGGCGCCCCGTTGCCGCCAATGTGCGTCTCGACCAATGCCTACCTCGGTGCGCCGGGCATTGTCGAAGCGTTGCGACTGGGCGCCGATATCGTCATCACCGGCCGCGTGGTCGACAGCGCCGTGGTCAGCGCCGCGCTGGTGCACGAATTCGGCTGGTCGTGGCACGACTACGACAAACTCGCCCAAGCCGCACTGGCCGGGCACATCATCGAATGTGGCGCACAATGCACCGGCGGTAATTTCACCGACTGGCGCGACGTGCCGGATTACGAGCACATCGGTTTTCCAATCGTCGAAGTCAGCGCCGACAGCCAATTTATCGTCAGCAAACCGGAAGGTTCCGGTGGACTGGTCACGCCACTGACCGTTGGCGAGCAAATGCTTTACGAAATCGGCGATCCGCAGGCCTATCTGTTGCCCGACGTGGTCTGCGACTTCACCGAGGTAAAACTTCAGCAGCAAGGCAAAAACGCGGTGCACGTACACGGCGCCAAAGGCCTGCCACCGACGGATAAATACAAGGTCAGCGCCACCTGGCCGGACGGCTTTCGCTGCACCGCCAGTTGCCTGATTGCCGGTATCGATGCCGTTGAAAAAGCGCAGCGCGTCAGTCAGGCAATCATCGACAAGACCGCGGAAATGTTCAGCCAGCGTGGCTGGGCGCCCTACAGCGAAACCCACATCGAACTGCTCGGCAGCGAAGCCACTTACGGCCCGCACGGGCAACGCCGTGACAGCCGCGAAGTGGTGATCAAACTCGCCGTGCGGCACCCGAGCAAACAGGCGCTGATTCTGTTCTCCCGGGAAATCGCCCAGGCTGCGACCGGCATGGCGCCGGGGCTGACCGGTATCGTTGGCGGTCGGCCAACCGTGTACCCGCTGATCCGTCTGTTTTCATTCCTGATCGATAAAAACGCCTGCACCTTGCAGATCGATCTTGCCGGTGAACGCCACCCTTGCGCCCTGCCCTCGTTGGTCGCCCTCGACAGTGAAGATTTGCCGATTGCCCAGCAACCGCCGAAACCTCAGGGCCGCGCCGATGCCAGCGTGGCACTGGTGAAACTGGCCGTGGCGCGCTCCGGTGACAAGGGCAATCACAGCAACATCGGCGTGCTGCCGCGCAAACCCGAATACTTGCCGTGGATCGCCGAAGCGTTGACTCCGGCAGTGATCGTCGACTGGATGAGCCACGTGCTCGACCCGATCCACGGCCGGGTCGAACGCTGGTATCTGCCCGGCACCCACAGCCTCAACTTTCTATTGGAAAACGCCCTCGGCGGTGGCGGCGTGGCCAGTCTGCGCATCGACCCGCAAGGCAAAGCCTTCGCCCAGCAATTATTGGAAATCCAGATCCCGGTGCCGCAGAGCATCGCCGAACAGCTCGACTAGAGGATGGTGTGCATGGCTTACGCGTCGATTTTCAATGCCGAGCTGTTCAGCGGCCAGACCATCATCGTCACCGGTGGCGGCAGCGGCATCGGCCGTTGCACCGCGCATGAACTGGCAGCGCTCGGCGCCAACGTGCTGCTGGTCGGGCGCAAACCGGAAAAACTGGAAAAAGTCGCCGCCGAAATTGCCGAGGACGGCGGCCGCGCGCATTGGCAGGCCTGCGATATTCGTGATGAAGAAGCGGTAAAACAACTGGTCAAGGAACTGATCGCCGAGCACGGGCCGATTCATGGTCTGGTCAACAACGCTGGCGGCCAATACCCGTCGCCGCTGGCTTCGATCAATCAGAAAGGTTTCGAAACCGTGCTGCGCACCAATCTGGTCGGCGGTTTTCTGATGGCGCGGGAAGTGTTCAATCAGTCGATGAGCAAGCACGGCGGCAGCATCGTCAACATGCTCGCCGACATGTGGGGCGGCATGCCCGGCATGGGCCACTCGGGCGCGGCGCGTTCGGGCATGGACAACTTCACTAAAACCGCCGCGTTCGAATGGGGTTATGCCGGGGTGCGGGTCAATGCGGTGGCGCCGGGCTGGATCGCCTCCAGCGGCATGGACACCTACGAAGGCGCGTTCAAAGCGGTGATTCCGACCCTGCGCGAGCATGTGCCGCTCAAGCGCATCGGCACCGAATCGGAAGTCAGCGCAGCGATTGTATTTTTGCTCAGTCCGGCGGCGGCATTTATTAGCGGCAGCACATTGAAAATTGATGGTGCGGCCAGCCTCGGCAGCCGTGCGTGGCCGTTGCACAAAGCGACTCACAGCGAGTCGTTCAATGGCTTCCATCGCGCCTACCTTCCAGACGTGCTGAAGGACAAGGAGTAAGCCATGCCGCAGATCCAGTCCCAACTCGATCCGCACAGCGAGGCCTTTGCCCGTAACCGTGCGGCAATGCTCGTGGCCATCGAGCAAGTGCAGCAACTCGAACAAAACCTGCTGAATAAAGCCGCCGAAGCCAAAGCCAAATTCGACAAGCGCGGACAGTTACTGCCGCGCGAACGCCTGAATCTGTTGCTCGATCCCGGCGCACCGTTTCTCGAACTGGCCAGTCTCGCCGGTTATAAGTTGCATGACGACAAGGACGGCAGCTCGGCCGGTGGCGGACTGATCGCCGGCATCGGTTACGTTTGTGGCATCCGCGCAATGGTGGTCGCCAACAACAGTGCGATCAAGGGCGGCACGATCTCACCGAGCGGTTTGAAAAAATCCCTGCGCCTGCAACAGATCGCTCAGGAAAACAAACTGCCGGTGATTACCCTCGCCGAAAGCGGCGGCGCCAACCTCAATTACGCGGCGGATATTTTTGTCGAAGGTGCGCGCAGTTTTGCCAACCAGGCGCGGATGTCGGCGATGGGTTTGCCGCAGATCACCGTGGTGCACGGCTCGGCCACGGCGGGCGGCGCTTATCAGCCGGGTTTGTCGGACTATGTGGTGGTGGTGCGCGGCAAGGCCAAGCTGTTTCTGGCGGGCCCGCCGTTGCTCAAAGCGGCCACCGGCGAAGTCGCCACCGATGAAGAACTCGGCGGCGCCGAGATGCACGCGCAGGTCGCCGGCACGGCTGAATACCTGGCGGAAAACGATGCCGACGGCGTGCGTCAGGTGCGTGAAATTCTGCGAATGCTGCCGTGGAATGAACAACTGCCATGGCTGCCGGAGCCGCAATACAAAGAGCCGCTCTACCCCATCGAAGAACTGCTCGGCTTGATTCCCGACGATCCGAAAAAACCTTACGACGTGCGGGAAATCATCGCGCGCATCGCCGACGAATCCTGCTTTCTCGAATTCAAGGGCGAGTTCGATCAGCAAACCCTTTGCGGGCAATTGAAGATTCAGGGTCGCGCCTGCGGTTTCATCGGCAACAACGGTCCGATCACGCCGAACGGTGCGAGCAAAGCGGCGCAGTTCATTCAGCTGTGCGATCAGAGCCAGACGCCGTTGCTGTTTTTCCACAACACCACCGGTTTCATGGTCGGCACCGAATCGGAACAGCAAGGCGTGATCAAACACGGCTCGAAACTGATTCAAGCGGTGGCCAACGCGCGGGTGCCTAAACTGACCATCGTCGTCGGCGGCTCTTACGGCGCCGGTAACTATGCGATGTGCGGACGCGGTCTCGATCCGCGCTTCATCTTCGCCTGGCCGAACAGCCGCACGGCGGTGATGGGCGGCGCGCAGGCCGGCAAAGTCTTGCGCATCGTTACCGAAGCCAAACAGCTCAAGGACGGTTTGACGCCGGATCCGAAAATGCTCGACATGCTCGAACAGGTCACCGCGCAGAAACTCGACAGCCAATCCACCGCGCTCTACGGCAGCGCCAACCTGTGGGATGACGGGCTGATCGATCCACGCGACACGCGCACGCTGCTCGGCTATTTGCTCGACATCTGCCACGAAGCCGACATTCGCACGTTGCAACCCAACAGCTTCGGCGTCAGCCGGTTCTGACCGCCACGGATCTTACGGAGAACAATAAAAAATGATCTTCACCCCGGAACACGAAGCCCTGCGCCGTACCGTCCGCCAGTTCGTCGAGCACGAGATCAATCCGCACGTCGATGAATGGGAAAAGGCCGGACGCTTTCCCATCCACGAGATTTTCCGCAAGGCCGGCGACCTCGGTTTGCTCGGTATTTCCAAACCGGAAAAATTCGGCGGCATGGGTCTCGATTACAGCTATTCGATTGTCGCTGCTGAAGAGTTCGGCACCATTCATTGCGGCGGCATTCCGATGTCGATCGGCGTGCAGACCGACATGTGTACGCCCGCCCTCGCCCGTTTTGGTTCCGATGACTTGCGCGAAGAGTTTCTGCGTCCGGCGATCACCGGCGAGCAGGTTGGCTGCATCGGCGTTTCCGAGGTCGGCGCTGGCTCCGACGTTGCCGGGCTGAAAACCACCGCGCGCAAGGACGGTGACGACTATGTGATCAATGGCAGCAAGATGTGGATCACCAACTCGCCGAGTGCTGATTTCATCTGCCTGCTGGCGAATACTTCCGACGATAAACCGCACATCAACAAGTCGCTGATCATGGTGCCGATGACCACGCCGGGCATCAGCCTCAGTTCGCACCTCGACAAGCTCGGCATGCGCAGCTCGGAAACCGCCCAGGTGTTTTTCGACGACGTGCGCGTGCCGCAGCGCAACCGCGTCGGCCACGAAGGCGCCGGGTTCATGATGCAGATGCTGCAGTTTCAGGAAGAACGTCTGTTCGGTGCGGCGAACATGATCAAGGGCCTGGAATATTGCGTCGACAGCACCATCGAGTACTGCAAGGAGCGCAAGACCTTCGGCAATGCGCTGATCGACAACCAGGTGATCCACTTCCGCCTCGCCGAACTGCAAACCGAAATCGAATGCCTGCGCGCGCTGGTCTATCAGGCAACCGAGCAGTATGTGAAAGGCCAGGACGTCACGCGTTTGGCGTCGATGGCCAAGCTTAAGGCCGGGCGCCTCGGTCGCGAAGTCAGCGACAGCTGCCTGCAATATTGGGGTGGCATGGGTTTCATGTGGGACAACCCGGTGGCCCGCGCTTATCGCGATGTGCGGCTGGTGTCGATTGGCGGCGGCGCCGACGAAATCATGCTGGGGATCATCTGCAAACTGATGGGCATCCTGCCGGGGAAAAAGAAATGAGCAGCCTGCCAGAATGCCAGACGCTGTTGCTGGAACTGCATGGCGGCGTGCTGCACATCACCCTCAATCGCCCGGACAGCCGCAATGCGATGAGCCTGCAAATGGTCAGCGAATTGCGTGCGGTGCTGGCGTCGGTACGCGAGGATCGCAGTGTTCGCGCTCTGGTGCTCAGCGGCGCCGGCGGTCATTTCTGTGCCGGGGGCGATATCAAGGACATGGCCAGTGCCCGTGCTCAGGGTGCGGATGCTTACCGTGAATTGAATCGTGCGTTCGGGGCTTTGCTGGAAGAAGCGCAGCACGCGCCGCAAGTGCTGATCACGGTGCTGCAAGGCGCGGTGCTCGGCGGTGGTTTCGGGCTGGCGTGTGTCAGCGATATTGCGATTGCCGATCATCAGGCGCAGTTCGGTTTGCCGGAAACCAGCCTGGGTCTGCTGCCGGCGCAGATCGCGCCGTTTGTGGTGCAGCGCATTGGCCTGACCGAGGCGCGGCGACTGGCGCTGACCGCCGCGCGTTTTGATGGGCATCAGGCACGCCGTTTGGGGCTGGTGCATTTTGTCGAGCAGGACGCGCAGGCGCTGGCAGAGCGACTGGATGAGGTGCTGCAACACGTGCTGTGTTGTGCGCCGGAGGCGAATGCGCTGACCAAGAAATTGTTGTTGGCGAGTGCCGGGCAGCCTTCGAGTGAATTGCTTGATGAAGCGGCGCAGTGGTTTAGCGAAGCGGTGACGGGAGAAGAAGGGATCGAGGGCACCATGGCTTTTGTGCAAAAACGCAAACCTGTATGGGCCACCTGAAAGCATCGCGAGCAGGCTCACTCCTACAGTTGGAATGCGTTCCCCTGTAGGAGTGAGCCTGCTCGCGAAGAGGCCATCCAACCCACCGCAAAAACCTCAGGAAACCCACCATGCCCGCCATCCAAAAAATCCTGATCGCCAACCGCGGTGAAATCGCCTGCCGCATCCAGCGCACCGCCCAAGCCCTCGGCTACCGAACCGTCGCCGTTTACAGCGACGCCGACGCCGACGCCCTACACGTGCAAATCGCCGATCAAGCCGTGCACATCGGCCCCGCCGCCGTGCAGCAGTCCTACCTGAACATCCCGGCGATCATCGACGCCGCGCGCCGCAGCGGTGCCGACGCCATCCATCCTGGCTATGGTTTTCTCTCGGAAAACGCCGAGTTCGCCCGCGCCTGCGAACAGGCTGGCCTGACGTTCATCGGCCCGAGCGTCGCAGCGATCGAATTGATGGGCAGCAAACGCCGCTCGAAAATCGCCATGCTCGAAGCCGGTGTGCCGTGCATCGCCGGTTACCAGGGCGCCGAGCAGGACGACGTGACCCTGCTGCGCGAAGCCGAGCGCATCGGCTATCCATTGATGATCAAGGCCAGCGCCGGTGGCGGCGGTCGCGGCATGCGTCTGGTACACGATGGCTCTGATTTACCGGCGCAACTGCGTACCGCGCGTTCCGAAGCGTTGAACGGTTTTGGCAGCGACGAATTGATTCTTGAACAGGCGCTGATCGAGCCGCGCCATGTCGAAGTGCAACTGTTCGGCGATCAACACGGCAACCTGATCTACCTCGGCGAGCGCGATTGCTCGGTGCAGCGCCGCCATCAGAAAGTCATCGAAGAAGCGCCCTGCCCGGTGATGACCGCCGAGTTGCGTCAGGCCATGGGTGAAGCGGCTCTCAAGGCTGGACGTGCGGTGAACTATGTCGGCGCTGGCACCGTGGAATTCTTGCTCGATGCACGTGGGCAGTTCTATTTTCTGGAGATGAACACCCGCTTGCAGGTCGAGCATCCGGTGACAGAACTAATCACCGGGCTGGATCTGGTCGCCTGGCAATTATGGGTCGCCGAAGGTCAGCCGTTACCGCTGACTCAGGATCAGGTGCAACTCCATGGTCATGCGATGGAAGTGCGCCTTTACGCCGAAGACCCTGCGCAGGATTTCTTGCCGCAAACCGGTTGTGTAGAGGCGTGGGAGCCCGCGCTGCAACACGGCGCGCGTATCGATCATGGTCTGCGCGAGGGGCAATCGGTCAGCCCGTTCTATGACCCGATGCTGGGCAAACTGATCGCCCACGGCGCTACTCGCGAGGAGGCTCGACGCAAACTCCTGCGCGCGGTGCAGGACACAGTGTTGCTGGGTGTGCAAAGCAATCAGCGGTTGCTGGTCAGCCTGCTGCAACATCCGCAGTTCATCAGCGGTGAGTTCAGCACGGCATTTATCGCGCAGCATTTCAGCGATCACGCGTGCCTGAACAGCTACGCGCCGAGTGCCGAAGACCTGGCCATCGCTGCAGTGTTGTTCTATCAAACCAGCGCCCTCAGTCACCGCGCGCCGCTGTCCGGCTGGCGTAATAACGCCAGTGTGCCGCTGCATTTTCGCCTCGGTCTTGATGAGCAAAACTGGACGCTGCAACTGCTCGCTGAGCCGCAAGGTGCGTTCAAAGTGCAAGTCGCCGAACGCACACTGGCATTGAAACTCATCGATCAAGACGCCCACTCGATAACGCTGGAAATCGACGGCGTGCGCCAACGCCACGCCTGTCGTGTCGATGGCGAACAACTCTGGCTGTTCACTCACCCCGGCAGCCTGCGCCTGGAGGATCGAACTCACGCGGTGATCGGCAGTCAGACCAGCGTCAGTTCCGGCACCTTGAAAGCGCCCATGGACGGCGCCATTGTTGACGTACTCGTCAGCGAAGGCAGCCCGGTCAGCAAAGGTCAGCTGCTGGTGGTACTGGAGGCAATGAAAATGGAGCACCCGCTCAAGGCCGGGATCGACGGCGTGCTCAAGCGGGTGCAGGTCAAAGTCGGCGATCAGGTAAAAAATCGTCAGGTTCTGTTGCAGGTGGAGTAGTCAGCCAAGCGCAACCGCAGGGTTTGGCTACGCTCTGAATAATCAGAACGTACAAATCAGGAACCCTGCGATGCCCCACTGGCTGGTCATAGATCTGGAAGCCACCACCGATGAGGGTGGCTGGCCGGTCACCGAGATGGAAATTATCGAGATCGGCGCGACGCTGGTCGATCGTGCCGGGCGCGAACAGGATCACTTCCAGCGCTTCGTCAAACCGACTCGACGGCCGTTGCTGACGCCGTTCTGCCGCGAGCTGACGCACATCACCCAGGCCAATATCGATACGGCGCAACCGCTGACTGAGGTCTGGTCGGCGTTCGAACGCTGGCTCGCGCAGCATCAATCACGTCTTGAAGGCTGGGCCAGTTGGGGCGATTACGACCGCAAGCAACTGCTCCAGGAATGGCAGCGCCTGCAGATCGACAGCGGCCTGAGTCGAGTGCCGCACATGAACCTCAAACAACGCTTCGCCAAGGCCCGACGCCTGGAGCGGCCGCTGGGGCTCAACGGCGCGCTGCAACTGGCCGGCATGCAGTTCAGCGGTCAGCAACACCGGGCGCTGGAAGATGCGCGCAACACCGCACGATTGTTGCCGCTGGTTTTGCCACTCTAGGGTCAATTCGAGAACTGGCTGGACAGGCGCCGGGCAGGTGACGGCGCCCAAAGCCTTGTGCATACTGGCCGCCTCCATTTTTTAGCCCTTTTCGAGGAATCGCCCATGTTTAAAGTCAACGAGTACTTCGACGGCACCGTCAAGTCGATCGCCTTTGGCACCGCTGAAGATCCGGCGACCATCGGCGTCATGGCCCCGGGCGAATACGAATTCGGCACCAGCCAGCGTGAAATCATGCACGTGGTCTCCGGCGCACTGACCGTCAAACTGCCCGACAGCAGCGACTGGGAAACCTTCGCCGCCGGCAGCCAGTTCAACGTTCCGGCGAACAGCAAATTCCAGCTGAAAGTCGCGGTTGATACCGCTTACCTGTGCGAGTACCGCGGCTAAGTCGTCGGTTTTCACAGCGCCAATAAAAATGCCCGGATCCAAGGACTCGGGCATTTTTGGTTTCAGGGGCGGCTTATTCGAGGATTTCCACCGGCATTCCGACCTCGAGACGACCGTTGCTGTCATTCACCAGATTCTGCCCGAACATCGCGCCATCGGCTTCGGCGCGGTATTTCTGCAGGGTGGCCAGCGGTTCACGATCGGCACTGCGCTCGCCAGTCTGCGGGTCGATGGTGGTAAGGATGCAGCGCGCGCACGGCTTGACCACGCGGAACTCGACGTCGCCGATACGGATGCGTTTCCAGCCATCCTCGGCGTACGCTTCGCTGCCTTCGATCACCAGATTCGGGCGAAAACGCAGCATCTCCAGCGGTCGCCCGACCCGTTGCGACAGATCTTGCAGCGACGCCTCGCCAATCAGCAACAGCGGAAACCCGTCGGCGAACGCGACCTGATCATCATCCTTGCCGACACCTGACGGCGTGGTGCGCGCACGATCCAGCGGAACTTGTACCAGACGTGTCGGTTTGCCGATGAACTCGCTGACCCAACGCGCCGCCTCATCACCGGCATCCGGCACGCGCAGAGTGTCACGCCAGATTGTCACGCCGCGCAGTTCGGCGTCGCTGCCCGGCAAAGCGATTTCGATGGAAGACTGTTGCGGCGCGCTCAGGGTCAGACCGCCCTGCGCATTCCACAGCGCCGACAACTGGCTCATTTTTGCTACAGCACGCTGGGTCAGGAAGCGGCCGCTGGCTTCGTCCACGAGCATCCAGCGTCGGTCGCCATCGAGCCCCAGCTTGTCGAGGTCGACGCTTTGCAGCACATCGACTTTGCCGGATTTCAACGGGTAACGATAAAGCGCGCTCAGACGCAGCATGGCCAGCTCCCTGGAGGATAAAAACGCCACCCTATACGAGCTTCATGCACGAATCAAAACATGAATTCGTACCCTGGATTCCAACTGCAACTCGACCTTGTGGCGAGGGGATTTATCCCCGATGGGGCGCGAAGCGGCCCCCCTCGATTTCCCCGAAAAACCGGGGCTGCTGCGCAGCCCATCGGGGATAAATCCCCTCACCACAGGGCTCACTCCTACAAAGGGTGTGTGATCAGGCAGGGACTTCGTCGAGCATCAGGCGCTGGCGCACCACGTCGACCAGTTTGTCCGGCTGGAATTTCGAGAGGAAGTTATCGCAGCCAACCTTCTTCACCATCGAGTCGTTGAAGCTGCCCGACAGCGACGTGTGCAGTACCACGTACAGCCCCCGCAAACGCGGGTCGTTGCGGATTTCGGTGGTCAGACGGTATCCATCCATTTCCGGCATTTCCGCGTCGGTGAAGATCATCAGCAACTTGTCAGTCATGTTCACGCCGGTGTCAGCCCAGGCCTTGAGCATGTTCAGCGCTTTCAATCCGTCGCTGGCGATGTGCATCTTCACGCCCAACTGGCCGAGGGTGTCACGCAGTTGCGAGAGCGCCACATTGGAATCGTCGACCAGCAGCACTTCGCGACCACGGGCACGTTCGAGCACCGGGTCTTCGAGCTTTTCCCGCGAGACCTTGGCGTTGTACGGGACGATTTCGGCGAGAACTTTCTCGACGTCGATGATTTCCACCAACTGATCGTCGACCTTGCTGATCGCGGTCAGGTAATGCTGGCGGCCAGCGCTGGTCGGCGGCGGCAGAATGGCTTCCCAGTTCATGTTGACGATGCGATCCACACCGCCCACAAGGAAGGCCTGCACCGAGCGGTTGTATTCAGTGACGATGATGGTGCTGTTCGGGCCCGGCACCAACGGCCGCATGCCGATCGCCTGAGACAGATCGATCACCGGCAAGGTCTGCCCGCGCAGGTTGACCACGCCGCATACAAACGGGTGACGCTGCGGCATCAGGGTCAGCTTCGGCAGTTGCAGGACTTCCTGAACCTTGAACACGTTGATCGCAAACAATTGGCGTCCGGCCAGACGAAACATGAGAATTTCCAGGCGATTCTCACCCACCAGTTGCGTGCGTTGGTCTACCGTGTCGAGAATGCCGGCCATCAATGACTCCTGGGCTTGTTCAGATGAATTCACTAACTGGCTTTATCGGCTGTTAATGACGAATCTTGATTGCTGCGAAATTAGCCATCAAAATGCCACAACCGGGCATTGATGTCACATTAACATCATGCTTTACTGGCCCGGTTGTTTTCATCTGCTACAGTCTTTGCGGCGCGACCTCGGTTTGCACGGTAGGTTCCCGCGCCTAAGGGATTCCCCTAGTATCAATCAGGCCCAACCTGATATTCGCGATATCCAATAGCCATTAATGTGACGCCATTCTCATTGCATGAACGGAGTCAGGCTATTGTGTGCGATCGCAACTCAGTGGCAACACATCCCCTGGAAATCCTCAGCCTGTGCACCTGCGGCACGTCTGGGCGCGATCTGCCGACGATTCACGATCGTCGCCACACACGGCACTCCCCCATCAGACATGACGCTGTGGAGGTAAGCATGCCAATCGACCGTAAAGACTGGGCGCAACGCTTCCCCGAATTTCTGCTTGAGGCTGAGACGCTGCTGGCCAAGTCGGAAGAATGCCTGAGCCATCTGCAACTGATCAGCAATGACAAGGATGCCATCGCGTGCATGCAGGGCACCTTGCTCAAGCTTGCCGGCAGAGCTGAGGCACTGGCGCTGGAAGCGATTTCCGAGTTTTCCCTGCACATCTACAGCCTGCTCAATCTGACCCAGGATCACGTCGACCTGCACGAACAAGCGCTGAGCGCCTTGAAAGATTGCTTCACGCTGATGGCTTGGCAACTGGAGCTGGTCGATGTGAAGACCGGGCAACTGAGCCTTGATGGCAGCGAACAGGCCTCATTAATCGAAGCGTTCGCCTTTCATGTCGGGCAAAGCCAGTTCCGGATGCCTTTGCCGGGCAAACGTTTGCCATCTCTGTCGTTCTCTGAGCGACAGGCCTGATCTGGCGTCAGGCTTGAGCACTACTCATTTAATGTCGTTATTGAATAGTTCATACCTGCCAGCGACATATCGAACTAAATAAATACACCTGATGCGACGGATAATTTTCAGCCCGCCTCAGGGTTTTCCTGTGTGTTAAGAATCCTCGTTTAGTCAATTTGTTTATCTGTCGAATACCATACTTCGACTTTTTTCCATTATGGAACATACGTCCATAATGGCGTCTTTCCTGACTCATTGGACATATAGAGCAGGCGCGACCAACGGTATCTTAAGTGGTACTATGCCGCCCATTAGTTGCTTTCAAATTAATGGCAAAGTGATTTCATTGATCGGCATTCAGAGAAGTTGGCGGTAAACTACGGTTCACTGCAGCCTGTTGAAATCATTCACATAATTGACAGCATTTCCAGACAGAGACCCGCCAGCCACCGGCCGGTCTACCCGCAGCGAACATCCATTGGCTCCATCCGTTATGTACGCCAGCATAAAGACCCTCACAACATGGCCACCCTCCCGGGAAAATGCCCGCCGGTTCACACTCATCCTGTGTGTCGCCGCTGCGCTGGGCAGCCTTCTGACCTACGGTTTTTCCAAGCCGTTGGGCCTGGGTCTGTTGTTGCTCGACATCGCAGCCACGGCGTGCGTCTGGGTGCAATATCGCCTGTCACGCAAATCGATTAAGTTCCAGCCACAGGAACTGGCTGACCGCCTGCTGGAAGTCCAGGAAAACGAACGCCACCGCCTCAGCCGCGAGCTGCACGATGACATCGGCCAATTGCTGACCGCCGCCAAATTGCAAAGCGACTGGCTGAAACGGCGCATGCCGGAGGAATTGCAGGAGCAATGCACCGTTCTCTGCGACACCCTCGAAGAAACCCTCAACAAAGTCCGCGACGTATCGGCCATCCTCAACCCACGGCAACTGACCAGCCTTGGCCTTGAAGCGAGCCTGCGCGCGCACCTGCTCAAGACATTGACCAACACCGACGTGCACTGGAGCCTCGATTGCCAGCAGCGCTTGAACGGTATTCCGGAAGAAATGGCCGTCGCTGCGTTTCGTATTGCGCAGGAGGCAGTGACCAACATCCTGCGTCACGCCCAGGCGAAAAACCTGCTGATTCGCGTGCAGCGCTTGCCCAAGGGTTTGACCCTGCTGATCAGCGATGATGGCCAGGGCTTCGCGCCGGCCGTCAATCCTGGGCGTGAAGGACAACGTGGCATGGCCGGCATGGCCGAACGGATCGAACAACTGGGTGGCACCCTGAGCGTGATCAGCGAACCGGGCAAAGGCACTCAAATCGAAGCACTTTTCCCCTGGGCGCCGCGCGCACTCGAGCGGGCCAGTACGAATAAGGTTATGCGTTGACTTGTAACTTACTTCTGGTGGATGACCACTCGCTGATCAGGGCCGGCGTGCGCGCTCTGGTTATGGATATTCCCGGTTACGCGGTAATCGGCGAGGCCAATGATGGCTCGCAGTTGCTTGAAATGGTCGAGCTGCTGAACCCCGATATTGTCTTGCTGGATATTTCCATGAAGGAAACCGGCGGCCTCGAAGCGTTGCAGCGACTCAAACGCGTGCGCCCGCAAAGCAAAGTGCTGATCCTGTCGATGCACACCGACCCGGCGCTGATCATGCAGGCGCTGGAATCCGGCGCTTACGGTTATCTGCTCAAGGACACCACCGGCACCGAGCTTGAACACGCGCTGGACGCGCTGCGCAATAACGAGCGTTATCTAAGTCCGGCGATCGCCCACACGGTGATCAACCAAGCTCTGGTTCGCAATCAAAAAGGCCAGCCGGACACCACCGATTCGCACAACCTGACGGCACGCCAACTGGAAATCCTCCGACTGATCGTACGCGGCAAGTCGACCCGGGAAATCGCCAACGGCCTGGGCCTGAGCATCAAAACCGTCGAGACCCACCGCGCGCAGATCATGAAACGTCTGCAGATCTACGATGTGGCGGGCCTGGTGCTGTTCGCCGTGCGCGAACAGATCATCAGTCTGGACGACTGATCGGCGTTGTAGCGCTCAACAGCGGAGAGTCCTCAGGCAAATGCACCTGCAATGCCGCAGGGCGCGCTTCGAAGCGCAGGCTATCGCCTTCCAGTGGCTCACCATCCAGATTGATGTAAAGCCCTTCAGACACCTTGATTTCGACCCACGGCAAACGTGTCCGCACGAACATGTTGTCGAGGCCGAAGCCATCAGTGAGCAGATTCTTCAAGGTACCCACCAACTCCTGTGGCGCCGGCAGAATGCTGATGTCCAACAGACCATCATCGGCCAGTGCCTGCGGACACAGCACGTGCCCACCGCCCGCCTGACGACCATTGCCGATGCCCAGCGCCAGCAGCTCGCCACGCCAGTGGAAATCCGGCCCCTGCAACTCGCCATAGGCAGCATGCAGCTCACTGAAGCGCGACAGACCGGTGAACAGATAAGCCGCGCCCCCGAGTACTTTCTTCAAGTCTTCAGAAGTATTGGCCGTGACCTGGCTACCAAAACCGCCCGTGGCCATATTGAGGAAAATCTGCCCGCCAACCTGGCCCAGATCGATGTCGCGCGCAGGCACATCGAGCAACTCAAGAGCCTCTGCCGGCTCCAGCGGAACGCCCGCCGCACGGGAAAAATCGTTCGCCGTACCCAGCGGCAACAGCACCAGGCTGGCTTCGCCCGGATGCGCCGCCAGCGCCTGGGCGATATCACGCAAGGTGCCATCGCCCCCACCAGCAATAATCTGTTTATAGCCAGCCGCCAGCGCCTCTTCGACCAGACGCTCGGCATCGCCGCCCTCCCAGGTCAGGCGCACGGCCAGCTCCCAGCCTTGTTCGCGTTTACTTTCGACGGCGGCACGAACCGCCTCGTTGAGTGCCTGCTTGCCATGCAGAATCAACAGCGCCCTGCGTTCACTCATTGCAATCACTCCGTGAATGGATTCGGTATGAGACATCTTGACCACTGGCGCACGGAAAAAAGCCGCGAGAACCGTAATTAATTCAGGCGTCTCGGCGCACGCGTCCTACAGGGCTGGGATTTTTCTTACAAGATGTGATGAATTGGCTGCATTGACCAACTCCACCCATTGGTAGATCGTGCGTCGGCGGTATCAATCTTCAATCTGAAAACACACAAGGATGTGCATGTAATGAGTGGATACACCTCTAGGGCTTTCGATACTTTCATTGACACCGTTAGCGACCCGCGTCCATTTCCAGCAGGCGTCAACATCAATGCATAGTCATGAAGCCAGACTGCCAGTGAGCCCGGTTGCTCCACTCGCGCAAAGTCGCACCAGCCACACCACTGACTTCCACAGCGGCGCCAAAACCACTGGAGAAACGAACATGGAACCTCGCGTCACCGAGCTGGAAACCCACCTCAAATACATCCGCAGGGACATGGATGAAGTCAGGGGCGATGTCAGAACCATCAAGCATCGCCTCGCCTACGCGGCAGGCGCAACAGCCGTCGTGATGGGTTTGCTGGGATGGATAGCCAACAGTCGTTTTGACCAGATCATTTCGCTCATGGCTCACTGACGCCTGAGCGGACCCGCAGGTGCCGGCGACACGCGCCAGCACCTGCGGATACCGAGGCAGTTAACCCAGAAGCTCACTCAGGGGAATGAAGACAGCTTCGTCGCCCTCAACCAGCGTCCGGCCCTCAAGCACCTCGACCAGACCGTCAGCCCAGGCTGCACTGCGCAAAACGCCGGAGCTTTGATTGCGATAGATGATTGCCCGCCCCTGCTCCAGCCGTCCGCGCAAGTACTCACGACGGTTGCCAGCCACTGGCCAGTTGAACCCGGCCGGCACGCGGAACTTGAGGGGTTCAACGTCTTGCACGCCTTGGCGCCGCAACAGATATGGTCGGGTTAACAGGGCGAAGGTCACCAGCGTCGAGGCAGGGTTACCCGGCAGCCCGATCACCGGCACGTTACGGAAATGGCCGAAGGTCAGCGGTTTCCCGGGTTTGATCGCCAGCTTCCACAAGGCGAGCTCGCCCTCTTCCCTCAATGCGATGCCGAGAAAATCCGCCTCACCGACCGAAACACCACCAGTGGAGAGAATCAGATCGACATCCTGCAATTCGCCCAAACGCTCTCGGGTCGTCGCCAGATTGTCCGGAAGAATCCCGGCATCGATCACTTCGCAGCCCAGCCGCTGCAACCAGCTGCACAGCACCACACGGTTACTGTTGTAAATCTGCCCCGGCCCCAATGCCTGACCGGGCTCAATCAGTTCATCGCCGGTCGACAGCACGGCTACGCGCACCTTGCGCACGACATTCAGGCCGGCGCGGCCCAATGAAGCGGACAAGCCCTGCTCGATCGGCCCCAGGCGAGTGCCGGCCGACAGGACGAGTTCACCCACAGTGGTTTCCTGGCCCCGCGGACGAATGTTCTGCCCGACTTTCATGGCTTCGGAAAAACCTACACGGCCGTCCGCCATGACTTCGGCGTTTTCCTGCATCTCGACACAATCGGCTCCGGCCGGCACAGGTGCGCCGGTGAAGATTCGAGCACAGGTTCCACGCTGCAAAGGTTCAGGCGCTTGCCCGGCGAATATTTTCTGGCTGACCGGCAACGGCTCGCCCGTCCAGTCGGCCAGATTCAGTGCGTAACCGTCCATCGCACTGTTCGGCCACGGCGGCAGATCCAGCGTCGAAACCAGATCCTCGGCCAGCACGCGCCCCTGAACTTCAGCGAGCGGCAAATACTCACGCTCGACGATTGGCGAGGCCTCGGCCATTTCCAGCAGCCGCGCCAATGCCACTTCGACAGGCATCAGCGCAGCGGTCTTGCCCGGCTTACCCACGGGATTCACAAGGCGCCGCCTGTTTCAGATGCGGGACGAAATTGCATGGACGGTGACGGGAATCCAGTTGCTCGGCGAGAATCCCGTCCCAACCGGTGCGTACCGCATTGGTCGAACCCGGCAGGCAGCACACCAGCGTGCCATTGGCCAGACCGGCCAGTGCGCGGGATTGAACGGTGGAGGTGCCGATATCGGCCACCGAGATCTGGCGGAACAATTCGCCAAAGCCATCGACCTGTTTGTCGAGCAGGCAGGCCACCGCTTCCGGCGTACTGTCACGGCCGGTGAAGCCGGTGCCGCCAGTAATCAACACGACCTGCACGACATCGTCGGCGATCCAGTTGGCGACTTGCGCACGAATTTTATACAGATCATCTTTGAGCAGAACCCGCTCGGCCAGGTTGTGGCCGGCCGCCAACAGGCGATCGACAAAGACTTGACCTGAGGTATCGGTTTCCAGTGTTCGGGTATCGCTGACAGTCAGCACGGCAATATTGAGCGGTGCGAAAGGTACATCAGCCTTGGCTTTCATAGGCTCGTCCAGTTGTAGGAGAAACAGCCCGGTGTTATATCACAGCGCCCCCTTTTTACGCCGCCCCTACGGAGAGCCAAAATGACCGCAAATACGCCATTGCCCCCTTGTTCCGTGCTGCTGCTGGCAGGCGGACGCGGCCAGCGCATGGGCGGTCAGGACAAAGGTTTGATCGAGTGGCACGGCGAACCGCTGATTGCGCATCTGCAGCGCAAAGTACGAGCGCTGACGGACGACTTGATCATCTCCTGCAACCGCAATCGCGAACGCTATGAAACCTATGCCGATCAATTGGTGGTGGATGATGAAGGCGACTTTCCAGGGCCACTCGCCGGTATTCGTGCAGGCTTGAAAGCGGCGCGCCATTCGCACTTGCTGGTGTTGCCGTGCGATGTTCCGCGAATCGACGAAGCACTGCTGCAAAGCATGCGCGAAACCGCCAATCACAATCCTGACAAACCTTTAATGTTGTGGCACGACGAGCACTGGGAACCGTTGTTGTGCGTGATTCCCGTGAGCCTGCTGCCAGCCTTCGAAACCGCCTGGAACAGCGGTGAACGCAGCCCCGGCCGGGTGATGCGCAGCCTCGGCGCCACTGCATTGGAATGCCCGGACAATGACCCGCGACTGGCCAACCTCAACACCCCCGAACTGTTAAAGGCGCATAACACTGTGTCAGACTGACACTATTCAAGGAACTCTCACGCCTTGTATACGTCTCAAGCTCAGTAACCAAAAGAATTCCCATTCGGAGACACACCCATGACTCAACGGACCATCGCCTCTCTCATGCTCGCACTGGGCCTGGCCACCCTCGCCGGTTGCTCGTCGCCTACAGTGATCACGCTGAATGACGGTCGCGAAATCCAGGCCGTCGACACGCCGAAATACGATGATGATTCGGGTTTCTACGAGTTCCAGCAGCTGGACGGCAAAGAAACTCGCATCAACAAGGATCAGGTTCGCACCGTTAAAGAACTGTAAGGTTCTTCGAAGCGACGTCTGACCCAGCCGGTTTGCCTGGCTAAAAAAATGCCCCGATACGTCGGGGCATTTTTTATGCGCGCAAGGAAGTTACCGAGCGGTTATCCGATAGACCCGCTCCTCAAGTCGCGTAGCACCTGCCTGCACAAACTTGCCGCTGTCACTCAGCACATCCTGCGATTCCAGCAGCTGCATCTGCCACGCACCGCCGAACATGTGTTGCACTTGAGCATCGTCTACGGAGAACGGCGGTCCGGAAATTTGCGATTGATCGTAATCCAGCGTAATCAACAGCCCCTTCAAACCCGCCGGGAGGATGTTTTGCAAATGCTCGGCATAGCGCTCGCGCATTGGCGCCGGCAAGGCGATCACTGCTGCACGGTCGTACAGCGCGGAACAATCGGCAACGTCCGCTGCGCTCAGCGCGAAAACATCACCGCACCACAGCTCAATTGAGCCAGCGCGGTAAACCTTGAAGACGCCGTGCTCGCTGATCTGTGGCTGCAGTTGTTGCTCGCTGAAAAAGTCTTCTACGGCTTTCTCCGACAGTTCAATACCGAGAACCCGATGCCCGCGCCCAGCCAGCCACAGCAAATCCAGACTTTTCCCACACAACGGCACCAGCACCCGCGCGTGTGACGAGAGATTCAGATCCGGCCAGAACCGTTGTAGATAAGGATTCACTAGCGGTAAATGAAAGCCGATCTGGTTCGAAGCCCACTTCTTGTGCCAAAACTCAGGCTGCATGCATCCCCCCTAAAAATTCGATCAAAAAGCGTTAAAACTTATATTAGATTTAGATCAATGAACTGACTGAAGATGGGCCATCTTACCGTTCAGGAGCCCGCTCATGTTTCCCAGTCTGTATATCTCACACGGCTCACCGATGCTTGCATTGGAGCCAGGCGCCAGCGGCCCGGCCCTCGCGCGATTGGCCGCCGAACTGCCGACACCGAAAGCCATCGTGATCGTCTCTGCACACTGGGAGAGCCACGAACTGTTGGTCAGCAGCAATCCGCAACCGGAAACCTGGCATGACTTTGGCGGGTTTCCCCGTGCGCTGTTTGAAGTGCAATACCCGGCGCCGGGCGATCCGCAACTGGCTGGAGAAGTGGCGCAGTTGCTGACGGCGAACAACCTGCCGGCGCGTCTCGACCCACTGCGTCCTTTCGATCATGGCGTGTGGGTGCCGTTGTCGCTGATGTATCCGCAGGCGAATATTCCGGTGGTGCAGGTTTCGCTGCCAAGTCGGGCAGGCCCGGCGCTTCAGACCCGTGTGGGTCGAGCCTTGGCCGGTTTACGCGAGCAAGGGATTCTGTTGATCGGCTCTGGCAGCATCACCCACAACCTGCGCGAACTGGACTGGCATGCCGGGCCGGAAAGCGTTGAGCCATGGGCGCGGGATTTCCGTGATTGGGTGATCGACAAGCTACAGGCCGATGATGAGGCGGCGCTGCATGATTATCGTCAGCAGGCGCCGAATGCGGTGCGCAACCATCCGAGTGATGAGCATTTGTTGCCGCTGTATTTTGCCCGGGGTGCGGGGGGTGAGTTTAGCGTGGCGCACAAGGGGTTCACGATGGGTGCGCTGGGGATGGATATTTACCGTTTCGGTTAAAGCAAAAGATCACAGCCTTCGGCAGCTCCTACATTTGGAATGCGCTTCCCCTGTAGGAGCTGCCGAAGGCTGCGATCTTTTGATCCTGAAAAACAGGCAAAAAAAATCCCCGAACCAGTCGGGGATTTTTTATCTGCGATCAATCAGCCCAACGGCGGATCAATCTTCGCGGTAGCGACGCAGCTTCAACTGCTTACCGGCAACGCGAGTGTCCTTCAGTTTGGTCAGGAGTTTGTCCAGACCATCTTCCGGCAGCTCGACGAGGCTGAAGCTGTCACGCACCTGGATGCGACCGATCGCTTCACGGGCCAGCCCGCCTTCGTTGAGGATGGCGCCCAGCAGGTTTTTCGCAGCGATACCGTCACGCGCACCCAGCGCGGTACGGCAACGAGCACGGCCTTCGCCCAAAGGCATTGGCGCGCGACGCTCGCGGTCACCACGATCAGGACGATCGCCAGTGCGCTCAGGACGGTCGCCACGCGGTGCATTGTTCGGCACCAGTGGGCGTTCCTTCTCGATTGCAGCCAGGTTCAGCGCTTGACCGTTGGTGGCTTTGCGCAGCAGCGCAGCAGCCAGAGCACGCGGAGTGCAGCCGATGTCTGCGGTCAGACGATCGAGCAACTCACCGTGAGTCGATTCAGCGTCAGCCACCAGCGGCGACAGGCTGTTGGTCAGTTTCTTGATGCGCGCATCGAGAACGGCTTGAGCGTCCGGCAGGCGAACTTCAGCAACCTTCTGACCGGTTACACGCTCGATCACTTGCAGCATGCGGCGCTCACGTGGAGTCACCAGCAGCAGTGCACGACCTTCGCGACCGGCACGGCCAGTACGGCCGATACGGTGAACGTAGGACTCTGGATCGTACGGCATGTCAACGTTGAAAACGTGAGTGATGCGCGGAACGTCCAGACCACGAGCAGCAACGTCGGTCGCCACAACGATGTCCAGACGGCCATCTTTCAGCGAGTCGATAACGCGCTCACGCTGGTTCTGGGCGATGTCACCGTTCAACGCGGCGGCTTTGTAGCCTTTGGCGTCGAGGGCGCTGGCCAGATCCAGGGTCGCTTGCTTGGTGCGCACGAACATGATCAGCGCGTCGAAGTCTTCCACTTCCAGCAAGCTGAGAACAGCCGAAGTCTTCTGGTCAGCGTGAACCAACAGGTGAGCCTGTTCGATCGCGGTAACGGTCTGGGTCTTGGTCTGGATCTTCACGTGTTGCGGATCGCGCAGATGGCGTTCGGCAATGGCGCGGATCGACTGCGGCAAGGTGGCCGAGAACAGTACGGTCTGACGGGTCGGTGGCAGAGCCTTGAAGATAACTTCGAGGTCGTCCATGAAACCCAGTTTGAGCATTTCGTCCGCTTCGTCGAGAACCAGGTGGTTCACGGTCGACAGGACTTTTTCGTCACGACGCAGGTGGTCGCACAGACGGCCCGGGGTGGCGACAACGATCTGTGCGCCATTACGGATTGCTTTCAGTTGCGGGCCCATCGGCGCGCCGCCGTAAACGGCCACAACAGTAACGCCTGGCATTTGCTTGGCGTAGGTTTCGAAAGCGGTTGCTACTTGCAGCGCCAACTCACGGGTTGGCGCCAGGATCAGGGCTTGCGGCTCGCGCTTGGCAGGATCGATGCGGTGCAGGATCGGCAGGGCGAATGCGGCGGTTTTACCCGTACCGGTTTGCGCCTGACCAATCATGTCTTGACCGGCCATGATGATCGGGATCGATTGCTGCTGAATAGCCGAAGGTTCTTCGTAGCCAGTCGCGATGACGGCTGCAAGAATGTTCGGATTAAGATTAAAAGCGGCGAAGCCGCCGGTTTCCTGGGTCATGGGTCTGCCTCTAAGTGCATCCGCAAAGACCCATGCTCCAAAGCTGCGCATGCCGTGTTGAGACTCAAGAGTCGCCCTGGCTGCTTTGTCGGCGGGGATTTGCGAAAACGAATGAATGAAAAAAAAGAATCGTCCGGGAAGAGCCCGCAGTGCGGACGTGCAGCCGAAGCTGACTTCGGGGAATTGCGCTACCTAAACGCGGCCCGGTTAAAGGCCGGCGCGCACTATACCGGAAATTGCCCAAAAAGGGAGCTTTTTTTATCGGCAAAATGCGTGTGTCACCGCTGTGTAAAGGGGTTTTGCGGATAATCGTTCCAGGGTCTATTTTTCAAAGGCCCGGCCCTGCGGGCGATGACGCTTAAACGATTCACCGACGTGCGGCATTCCGTCGCTGCACCCGCCCTTCCCGCCCGAGGATCTACCGATGAATCAGCCCTGCGCCGGCCGCGTCAGCCGAGAACGTCGTGGTCACGTCCACCTGATCGGCCTGGATCGAGCGGCCAAGCGCAATGCTTTCGACCTCGACCTGCTCAACGACTTGAGCCTGGCCTATGGCGAGTTCGAAGCCGACAGCGAGGCACGAGTGGCGGTAGTGTTCGGCCATGGCGAACACTTTACCGCCGGTCTGGATCTGGTAAATGCCAGCTCAGCATTGGCCGAAGGTTGGCAGGTTCCGACCGGCGGTTGCGATCCGTGGGGTGTTTTCGTCGGGCCACGGGTGAGCAAACCGGTGATTGTCGCGGCGCAGGGTTACTGCCTGACCATCGGGATCGAGCTGATGTTGGCGGCGGATATCAATCTTTGCGCGAGCAACACCCGCTTCGCGCAAATGGAAGTGCAGCGTGGGATTTTTCCTTTTGGTGGCGCGACTTTGCGTTTTCAACAGATTGCCGGCTGGGGCAATGCGATGCGCTGGCTGCTGACCGGCGATGAGTTTGATGCGCACGATGCGTTGCGCTTGGGGTTGGTGCAGGAAGTGATGGCCAGTGAGGATTTGTTGCCTCGGGCGATTGAATTGGCGGAGCGGATCGCGCGACAGGCGCCATTGGGGGTGCAGGCGACGTTGATGTCAGCGCGGCAGGCGCGGTATGAAGGTGAGACCGCGGCTGCGCAGGGGCTGCCGGCGCTGGTGAAGAAGTTGTTGGCCAGTGAAGATGCCAAGGAGGGCGTGCGGTCTTTGGTGGAACGCCGCCCCGGAATATTCAAAGGAATTTAACCCCTGTAGGAGCTGCCGAAGGCTGCGATCTTTT
>NZ_LHVN01000029.1:0-62508 GCF_001269815.1 Pseudomonas sp. P1.31
GCGCCAGCGGTTTCTCCATCGAACGCCTGCAAAACCTGCAAGCAGAGCTACAAGCACTGCGCAGCCACCTGCAAAACAGCCTCACCTGACTCCACCCTCTCCCCCTGTAGGAGCTGCGGCACGCTGCGATCTGTTGACCTTGGTTTTTAAGATCAAAAGATCGCAGCGTGCCGCAGCTCCTACAAGTGTTTCAGCCAATCAACACGAATCATTTTTTAAATTTATCTTGCGCGCTAAATATTAGCGCGATATATTCACTTCGCACTTACTTAGCGCGCAAACAATTAGCGCAACACATCACACCCTACGAGGCTCTCACCATGCAAACTCTCTACACCGCAATCGCAACCTCCACTGGCGGCCGTGATGGTCGCGCGATCTCCAGCGACAACATCCTCGACGTCAAACTCGCCACCCCGAAAGAACTCGGCGGTGCTGGCGGCGCGGCGACCAACCCTGAGCAACTGTTTGCCGCCGGCTACTCGGCCTGCTTCATCGGCGCACTTAAATTTGTCGCCAGCCAGACCAAACGCAAAATCCCGGATGACGCGTCGATCACCGCCCACGTCGGCATTGGTCAGATCCCCGGCGGTTTTGGTCTGGACATCGATCTGCACATCAGCCTGCCAGGCCTGGAACAAGCCGACGCGCAATCGCTGGTCGACGCCGCGCACCAGGTCTGCCCGTACTCCAACGCCACCCGTGGCAATGTCGACGTCCGCTTGCACGTCACTGTGTAAACAAAGCAAAAGATCGCAGCCTGCGGCAGCTCCTACACCGATCCCTGTAGGAGCTGCCGCAGGCTGCGATCTTTTGATCTTTCTTTCAGGCACAAAAAAGCCCGACTCAATGGTCGGGCTTTTTCTTTCCGCAAAAACCGGTGCTTATTTAGCACGGCCTTTGTAGGAACCGCCTTCGCGGGTGTCGATTTCGATCTTGTCACCGATTTCGATGAAGTCAGCAACTTGCAGCTCAGTACCGTTAGCCAGTTTGGCTGGCTTCATGACTTTGCCGGAAGTGTCGCCACGAGCCGAACCTTCGGTGTAGTCAACTACGCGCACGATGGTGGTCGGCAGCTCTACGGACACCAGACGCTCTTCGAAGAAGATCGCTTCGCAAACATCGGTCATGCCTTCTTCAACGAAAGGCAGAACGGCTTCGATGTCTTCAGCGTTCAGCTCGTACATGGTGTAGTCAGTGGTGTCCATGAACGTGTAGGTGTCGCCGCTGATGAAGGACAGGGTCGCTTCTTTGCGGTCGAGGATTACGTCGTCCAGTTTGTCGTCAGCGCTGTAAACGATCTCGGTCTTGTAACCGGTCAGCAGGTTTTTCAGCTTGGTCTTCATGATCGCGCTGTTACGGCCCGACTTGGTGAATTCAGCTTTCTGAACCAGCCAAGGATCGTTTTCGAGACGGATCACGGTACCGGGTTTCAGTTCTTTACCAGTTTTCATTGCGAATATCCGAATTTGGATGGGATTTACAAAAATCTAGGCCGCGTATCATATCCAATTTAGGTAAAACTGTACCAGCGCTGCGGCAAGATCGGCCTGCAAGCCTTGTTCCAGACACCATTTTTGCGCATTTTCCTGCAGTTCTGGCCAGTGTTTGCGGCTTGCCAGCCAGTGTTCACCGATCGGCTGACCGGCACTCCACGCCCGCCACAGACCGTTCATCGCCTCAGCAGCGGCCGGCGACAAGCCTTTTGTGTAAAGCGCGAGGAAGGCGTCGAGCTTGTCCAGATGGATGTCTTCGTCCTGCTGATAGATGTGCCAGAGCATCGGCCGCCCCGCCCATTGCGCACGCACGAACGAATCTTCGCCACGCACTGCGTTGAAATCGCAACACCACAGCAGATGATCGTATTGATCCTGTCGGACGAACGGCAGCACTTGCACGGTCAACGACTGGCGCACATGAATCGCGCCGACACTCAGCGTTTCCACGTCCAGCCACTGGGCGACATCACCCAGCACGCGCCCTTCTGGCACCAACAGATGCGTCGGCTGACTGTCCGCCGCCAACACATCAAGCCAACTGGCCAGCCCTGCATTCTCGTAGGCAAACAGCGAGATCAGTTGCGCCCCCTCGGCGCGATCAATCCCCAGACCTTGCAGGAATGTTCGCTGCGCCTGAGCGTCCTGCTGAAATTGCCTTCGACGTTCCAGCAATCCGCGTTCACGCAGCAAACCGCCTGTCCCCGGCTGGAATCCCGGAAAAAAGAAGAACTTCTGCACGGTTTTGTATTTGACCGACGGCAGCCCGTGGCAACCGATCACCCAGTCTTCGGCGCTCAGATAGTCGAGGTTCATCCACAGCGGCGGCTTCTCGCGCTCGGCCATGGCGTCCATGTAATCACTCGGCAGCTGACAGGCAAACGCAGCGATCACCACATCGGCCGCCTCGGTGTGCAGCCACTCGCTCGGCCAGTGCCGCACCTCGACGCCTTGCTGAAATTGTTGCGCGACGTTGATATCAATCTCGGGACAGATACGCTCAAACGCACGCAGATCATCGACCCACAAGCGCACCGGCAAAGCATGCTCAGCGACCAATTGCCGAGCGAGACGCCAGGTCACGCCGATGTCGCCATAGTTGTCGACCACGGTGCAGAAAATATCCCAGCGGGGTTTCAGTTCCGACATTCAAGACTCCCGTTGGCAAAAGCTGCAATTGTCCGCATAAATCACCTCGCGCAGAAGAGCCGACGGCGATTAATCTTCGTGCGACAATCGCCGCTCGCCCGCAATCATCCGCCAGGAGGCAGCCATGCCCTACCGCCCAAACCCGCGTCGCCCCTTGCCTGTTCAGCTTAGTGCGTTGCGCCTGACCGGCAGCATTGCCTTGGGCATGTGGCTAGGCTTTCTCGCCATCGCGCTGACTTGCTGGGTGCTTTCCCGTTTTCTGTTCGCTGAACAATTGGCGCCGGTCGCTCAAGCCGTTCAGCAAGTCGCCAAACCACCTGCGGCGATTCCGGTTCAGCCGGACATTCCGCCGCAAAGCCAACTGTTCCAGCAGTACGAAGAAAACCTGCGCAAAAATGAACAGCAGGCTCGTCTGGATCAGGCGCGCAACAGCAGCCGCAATCAGTCGAACCCCAACTGCCAGTTCTGGCTGCAGCAAGATCAGACGGCTCCAAGCGAAAAATCCCGCGCCAACGTTTTGCAATTCTGCGATTGACCATGAACAAGCACACTGTCCACCAACTGATTCTCGACAAGCTGCGCATCGACCTCGACATCGCCGAACGTGCGGCGCAAACCGCCTACGAAACCGCGACCCACGAAGAGAACATCGCCGAAAACAAGTACGACACGCTGGGACTGGAGGCGTCGTATCTGGCGGCGGGTCAGGCGAAACGGGTCGAGGAAATTCGGCAGTCACTGGCGCTGTGCCAGAACTTGACGTTGCGTGCCTACGACGAAAATCGCGGCATCGAAGTCGGCGCCCTGCTCGGTCTGGAGGATGAAAAGGGTCGCGAGCAATGGCTGTTTCTGGCGCCGGATGCGGCAGGCCTGAAGGTCGACGTGGTCGGTCAGCCGATTACCGTCATCACGCCGCGCTCGCCGCTCGGCAAAAGTCTGCTGGGCAAGTGCGAAGGTGATGAGGTGGAGATTCTGGTGGCGGGCACCCGGCAACAGTTTGCTGTCACCGAGGTGCTCTGATTCAACGGATCAGTGAACCGGCAGTTCGACGCCGTCGAACAGTTCTTCCAGTTCCTGCTTGTTGTGGCACTGAATGGCTTTGGCCATCACTTCGCGGGTCAGGTGCGGCGCAAACTTCTCGATGAAGTCGCACATGAAACCACGCAGGAAGGTGCCGCGACGGAAACCGATCTTGGTGATGCTCGACTCGAACAGCTCGCTGGCGTCCAGCACTACCAGGTCGTTGTCGAGTTTAGTGTCGACCGCCATTTTCGCGACGATGCCCACGCCCAGCCCCAGACGTACGTAGGTTTTGATCACGTCGGCGTCGGCAGCGGTGAACACCACTTTCGGCGTCAGGCCGCGATGGCTGAAGGCTTCGTCGAGTTTCGAACGGCCGGTGAACCCGAACACGTAAGTCACGATCGGGTATTCGGCCAGTGCTTCCAGAGTCAGCTTCGGCAGCTTGGTCAGCGGGTGACCTTGCGGCACGACCACGCAGCGGTTCCAGCGGTAGCACGGCATCATCACCAGATCGCCGAACAGTTCCAGCGCTTCGGTGGCAATGGCGAAATCGACGGTGCCGTCAGCGGCCATTTCAGCGATCTGCATCGGCGAACCCTGGTGCATGTGCAATGCGACGTCAGGGTATTGCTTGATGAAATTGCTGATCACCGGCGGCAAGGCATAACGCGCCTGGGTGTGCGTGGTGGCGATCGACAGGGTGCCCTTCTTCTCGTTGGAGAATTCCTGAGCGATCTGCTTGATGCTTTCGACCTTGCGCAGAATCTCACCGGCGGTGGTGATGATGCGCTCGCCGGCCGGGGTGACGCGGGTCAGGTGCTTGCCGCTGCGGGCAAACACTTCAACGCCGAGTTCGTCTTCCAGCAGACGGATTTGTTTACTGATGCCCGGTTGCGAGGTGTAAAGGCTTTGGGCTGTAGCGGAAACGTTGAGGTCGTGGTGCGCCACTTCCCAGATGTAGCGCAATTGTTGAAGCTTCATATGTATCCCTCAAAGCAGATAGACGCCACGGGCATCAGCGACGGTATATAACTATATTAATGGTTTGAAGAATAAATCTAGAACTTTTTTGTCAAAGTGCCATTATTCTGCTTCAGCGATCCTCACTGCGCCGACGCTCAACCAGCGGCACCAGATAAACCGGCACCTTCGATAACTGCAGAACCCGCGCCGCCGTTCGCCCCAACGGCGTTTCCGCGCCCACCCCATGGCTATGACTGCCAACGATCAGCAAGTCGACAGAGAGTTTCTGCACCTGGTCGAGAATCACCTGTGACGGATCACCCTGCAGCACGCGCACCGCGCGAATGCGCTGCAAGTCTTGTTCGCCTTCATCGCCCAATTCTTCACGAAAGCTTTCCAGCACCCGCTGCTCGATATTGGCGATGACTGTTTTCAGACCTTGGCTATGAAATTCGTTCAATGCCTGCTCATCGAGATAGCTCTGCAACACCGATTCGGCGAACAGCCCCATCGGCTCCACCGCGTGCACCACGTACAGGTCAGCATTGAACGTTCGCGCCAACGCCAGGGCATGCTGCATCACTAACGGTGCGTACAGACCGAGGTCAGTGGCATACAGCATCGAACGAATCATATGACCTCCTCGCAAGCCAACATGGCGGAGATTTGATTCAGCTTAGCAGTGCCTTGGCGACTACGACGTGCGGCGCAACGTCTTGAACCGTTTGGGCTTTAGACCGCTGGTTCGTTGCTGATGCCGTGGGGGACATGGCCCGTGGCAACCACTTCGCGGGCCGCCTCGCAATGCCCGGCCTGATCGTCGAAAAACACGTCAGCGGCGAACGCTTCGAGGAACGCCGATTTGGTCAGACCGCCGAGGAACAGCGATTCGTCGAGACGAATATCCCACTCGCGCAACGTGCGAATGACCCGCTCGTGCGCCGGTGCCGAACGCGCGGTGACCAGCGCCGTGCGGATCGGGCAATCGTCATCGGGGAATTCGCGCTGGAGCAGATTGAGTGCGGCCAGAAAGCCTTTGAACGGGCCGCCACGCAACGGTTCGCGGGCTGATTCGCGTTCCTTGGCCTGAAACGCTTCCAGCCCGCCGGACTGATACACACGCTCCGACTCGTCGGAAAAAATCACCGCATCACCATCGAAGGCGATGCGCAATTCGTCGCTGGCGGCACGGCTGGCACCACCGGACAGAATGGTTGCCGCCGCAAAACCAGCGTCCAGCGCCGCACGCACATCTTCGGCATGGGTCGACAGAAACAAATCACAACCAAAGGCTTTCAGGTACGGATAAGGACTGCGCCCGCCGACAAACGCCGCGCGGGAAATCGCCAGCCCGTAATGGTGAATCGAGTTGAACACGCGCAGGCCAGTGTCGGCGCTGTTGCGCGACACCAGAATCACCTCGACCCGCGCGCGGCCGAGGCGACTGTTGAGTGCCAGGAGTTTTTCCACCAGCGGGAAGGCATCGCCGGGCGCGAGAATCTCGTCTTCGTGTTCGATCTGATATTGCCGATAGGCTTCGACGCCGCTCGACAGATACACCTTGTGGCTCTCGCTCAGGTCGAACAAGGCCCGCGACGAAATCGCCAGCACCAGTTTGTCATCGATGTTTTTGGCCATGCGTTCCCCGCCCCTTACAAAAACCGACCTAAACGTTGCGTCGGTCGATAAAGCTTAAATTGCGGTACAGCGCTTCGATTCGCGGCAAGTCACAGCCTGCCGCTTTCGCTGCCGCCAGTGGTCGAGCGTAGATCGCTTCGAGCTCCAGCGGACGCTTGTGTAAAAAATCGTGGTACATGCTCGGCCAGTAGTCGGGCATTTTCTCGGTCATCGTGAACAGGAAACCGGCGTAACCGGGCGGCATGTCGTGGCCGCAGGCTTTGGCGCCCTCAACCACTTCGGCCATCAATGCCTGGATGTGCGCGCGGCTGTCGGCATCGGCCATTAACGGCGTGGTGCCCGCGCCGAGCAATACCGAGAGACCGTTGTAAGGGATATTCCAGACCAGTTTCTGCCAGCGCGCCTGGTGCAGATTGGGCATCGCTTGCGAATCAAGACCGGCGGTACGGAACAGCTCGGCGCCCTGCTCGACGATCGCCATGCGCGCAACATCATCAATCGCCGAGCCGCTGTGATAACCGACGTTGACTGCGCCGAGCGCCTGATGCGTCACCAGACCCGGCCCCTCGCGATGCACGCAGATCAGACACAGACCACCGAGCAGATGCAACGAATCAGGCAACAGCGGGCGCAAACTGTCTTCAACGTCCAGACCGTTTTGCAGCAACAGCACTTTCGCATCCGGCTTGGCGGCTTGAATGATTGCCGGCGCCAGATCAGCGTTGCTGGTGGTTTTTGCGCCCACCAGCAGCCAGTCACACTTGGGCATGTCTTCAGCTGACGAATAGGCTTGCGCCGGGTTCAACGTCATCTGGCCATGCACCGCGCTGTTCACCTGCAAGCCGCGCTCGGCGACTGCCGAGAATTCGCTGCGCAACAAAAAGTGCACATCGAAACCGGCTCGCGCCAGCATCACACCGTAAAATCCCCCGATTGCGCCGGTACCAATAATCCCGATCACCGGCTTATTCACTGCCGCCATCATGGCAACTCCTCTGCAATTCGACCCAGCGCCTGCGCCAATGCTTCGTTGAGTGCATCGGCGGTCAGGCGTGCGTGCACCGCCCCAAAGAACTCGCCGTCGCGCACCACAAACAGCGCCGGCAAATGAAAGACCTGATAACGCTCGACCAAACCACCGTTGTCGCCGGCGTCGATCCAGCATAAGCGATCGGCCGCCAGCGCCATCCCCGGCAATACTTCGCGGGCATAGCGGCAACTCGCGCAGCCGACACTGGTGAAAATCACCAGGGAAACGCCGCTCATCGCCAGCAGCCGTTGGTCGGCGTCGAAATCGGTCAGTTCGGATTCGACCACTATACTGGGGGAAACAATGTCAAATGGCCGACACAGGGAGTCTGTGCTCATGGGACGTTTCATTCCTCATCCGGACGAGGTGCCGGTTGAATTAACCTTGCTCAAGCCTGAATGTATTTCCAGGCAACAGCTGCACACTATCAGCCTCGGCGGCATCGCTTGCAATTACCACCGTGCCTGGCGCCATGGCACGGCGCTGCAAGTGCGCATGCCGACGCTCAACACCGACATCTGTTATCCGGGCTACGTGGCGTGGTGTTTGCGGCGTAAAAAAGGTTATCTGGTGGGCATCGCCTTTACCGATGAGCAGACGCTGTTCAGCGCACGAATGGGTGAGCAGGTGTGTCAGATCGAGCGCTACTGCCGCATGAACGAAACCCACGATGATCTGCAGGAAATTCAGGCTGTGGCCCTGCAATGGGTCGAGCAACACGCCGATGAGTTCTCCCATGACAGCGTGCGCAAGGCTTTTGCGCAGCCAGCGCTGGACTAAAGCACCTTTTGCCCATTGTCGAGCAGGCGCTTTACGCGCTAAGGTTCCGCTCCCCGACGCGCTTAAATCTGCTGTGCTCCGCCGCGCGGGGATCGCTGGCGGCCGGCACCCGTGACCTGACGAGTAAACGATGGCTGATTTACCGATCAACGACCTAAACGTCGCCTCTAACGAGACCCTGATCACTCCTGATCAGCTCAAGCGTGATATCCCTCTGAGCGACGCCGCCCTGCGCACCGTCACCAAGGGCCGCGAAGTCATTCGCAACATTCTTGATGGCACCGACCACCGTCTGTTCGTAGTGATCGGCCCGTGCTCGATCCACGACATCAAGGCTGCTCACGAATACGCCGATCGCCTGAAGGTGCTGGCGGAAGAAGTCTCCGACACCCTGTATCTGGTCATGCGCGTGTATTTCGAGAAGCCGCGCACCACCGTCGGCTGGAAAGGCCTGATCAACGATCCGTATCTGGACGACTCGTTCAAGATTCAGGACGGCCTGCACATCGGTCGCCAGTTGCTGCTGGATCTGGCCGAAAAAGGCCTGCCAACCGCCACCGAAGCCCTCGACCCGATCTCCCCGCAATATTTGCAGGATCTGATCAGCTGGTCGGCCATCGGCGCTCGCACCACCGAATCGCAGACTCACCGTGAAATGGCTTCCGGCCTGTCCTCGGCGGTCGGCTTCAAGAACGGCACCGACGGCGGCCTGACCGTGGCGATCAACGCCTTGCAGTCGGTCTCCAGCCCGCACCGTTTCCTCGGTATCAACCAGGAAGGTGGCGTGTCGATCGTCACCACCAAAGGCAACGCCTACGGTCACGTCGTGCTGCGCGGTGGCAACGGCAAGCCGAACTACGATTCGGTCAGCGTTGCCCTGTGCGAGCAGGCGCTGAACAAAGCCAAGATCAAGCCGAACGTGATGGTCGATTGCAGCCACGCCAACTCCAACAAGGATCCGGCCCTGCAACCGCTGGTGATGGAAAACGTCGCCAACCAGATCCTTGAAGGCAACCAGTCGATCATCGGCCTGATGGTCGAGAGTCACCTGAACTGGGGCTGCCAGGCGATTCCGAAAGACCTCGCCGACCTGCAATACGGCGTGTCGATCACCGATGCCTGCATTGACTGGTCGGCCACCGAGACCACCCTGCGCAGCATGCACGCCAAGCTCAAAGACGTGCTGCCGAAACGCCAGCGCAACTGATCGACGTTTCGCAGGCATAAAAAAACGCCGGGCAATGCCCGGCGTTTTTGTGTGTGCGGTTCAGATCTTCGCGGCGCGGCGCTGGTGGCGCTCCATATAGCGCTCGACGTAGGAGCACGACGGAATCACCGTGTAGCCCATTTCTTCGGCGTACTGCAGCGCGCTTTCGGTCAGCGCTGCCGCTATGCCTCGGCCACGCAGGGCGTTGGGCACGAACGTGCGATAGATATCCAGGGTCTGTTTCCCCAGATCCATATAGGTCAGATAGGCACGATGACCGTCCACATTGGTCTCGAACTGATGACCAGCCTGGTCATGGTGGATGGACAACGCCTCGCTCATCACTACTCCTCGCGGGTCTTGAATTCTGACCCCTACCTTACCGATGTTTTTCCGGCGAAGGAACATCTACGCCACCCCGTGCCTGTTGGACACCGAGAAGAGCCACACCGATCTCGCGCAACCGAGCACCTGATAAATAGTAGGCACCATTGGCAAAAATGCTCAAGGTGCGCTCGTCATCAAGCCAGTTGACGGGGGTTGCTCCGATGGACGCAGGGGTGGCGTGGGAGAAGATCTTCCCGGGCCGCTCACCTGAACATTGCCGGATGTTGAGACTTAAGACGTGCAGCCTTTTTTAAAGTCACCTCACGAAACATAAAGATAGGTGATGCACCACGCAAAATCGCAATGAAAGTATGGACGAATTGATATAGACAGACTTTAGCCAAGACTGCAAAAACAACCATCACAACGGGAACTTTTTCCCATTAACTCGCTCAGCGCGGGGCTTGTAGCTGTTTATTTTTTAAACAGCGCAGTTAAAAGTTGCTCGAAAAAGAATCAACGCCTACAATTTTTTTTGCATCTTGCGCTACGTCAGTTTACTTACTACAAGTAATGGGTAGTATGTACGCCGGCTATTTCCTCAATCGGAGGAGACAGTCACTTAATTGAAAGTCCTTGAAGGGGAACACGATGAACAACGTTCTGAAATTCTCTGCTCTGGCTCTGGCCGCAGTTCTGGCTACCGGTTGCAGCAGCGCATCGAAAGAAACCGAAGCACGTCTGACCGCTACTGAAGACGCAGCTGCTCGCTCCCAGGCTCGTGCAGACGAAGCTTACCGTAAAGCTGATGAAGCTCTGGCTGCTGCTCAAAAAGCACAACAGACTGCTGACGAAGCTAACGAGCGTGCTCTGCGCATGCTGGACAAAGCTAGCCGCAAGTAATAGTCCTTCGGGATTGTTATCAAGCCGATCCGATGTCTGGATCGGCTTTTTTGTGCCTGGTACTTTTGTCCGGGCAATAAAAAACCCGCCGACGCTTTGGGCATCGACGGGTTCTTGATCGCCAGCTTACTGCTGCATATCGATCGGCGCACTCGAGACAATCGGTGCCGACGCACTCGGCGTGCCGATTTCTGTCGGCAGACCATCTTCAGCGGCGACCACGTCGCGCACTACATCCCAATTTACCCGCAGGTTACTGGTGACGTCTTCACGCTTGAGCATCGCATTGATGACCGCCGTGTGTTTGTCGACCACCGACGGGTTGCCCTTGTCGTCAATCGGCGTGTGCGCTTCCAGGTACACCTTGCCGCCACTGCTGCCGAACTTGTAGGCATCATTGATGATGCGCACCGACGTGCCGACCGGCACCATGCTGGCCATCTCCAGCACGTTGTTGTTGAACATGCGGAAGCAACCGTGGCTGGTACGCATGCCGATACCGAATTTCTTGTTCGAACCGTGAATCAGGTAACCCGGCGTGCCGAGGTTGAACTTGAACGGCCCCAACGGGTTGTCCGGGCCGGCCGGCACAACGTTCGGCAGCGGATCGCCATCAGCGGCGTGTTCAGCCTTGATCGACGCCGGAGGCGTCCAGGTCGGGTTCGGCGTCTTCGCGGTGATGGTGGTGTGCGCGATCGGCGAGCCCCAACCCTCACGGCCAATCCCCAGCGGGAACGTGTAAACCACGTTCTTGCCCTTCGGGAAGTAGTAGAGGCGGTACTCGGCGAGGTTGATCACGATGCCTTCGCGCGGGCCCGGCGGCAGGATGAAACGGGTCGGCAAGACGATTTCAGTGCCGGCGCCCGGCAACCAGGCATCGACGCCCGGGTTGGCCGCGACCATTTCCGAATAGCCCAGATCGTAGGTCGTGCCCAGATCGGCGAAGGTGTCTTCGTACTTGGCTTTGATCACCTGCACCTGACCGATGATGTCTTCACCGGGTGGTGGCAGGGGAAACTCCAATGCAGCAACGGGACCGGCCACACACAGGGCGGCAAGTGACAGGCAGCGGGTGACGGCAGGCAAGCGCGGCAACATCCGGAAAATCCTTCGCATGATCAACAAGGGTATAAGAGCGCGATTGTACACCGCACTTTGAAATTTCGGGGAGACCACCCTGCAGCAGGCGATGCAAGGTGCTTTGGGTGGGAGCGAGCCTGCTCGCGAAGGCGGTGTGTCAGTCGCCAGAAGTGTTGACTGACACGGCCTCTTCGCGAGCAAGCTCGGCTCCTACAAGATCAAAGCTCGAAACGCAGCTCCGGCCAGATCGGCGACGTGCCACGCTTCTGCGACTCCAGAATCGCCCGGCACAGCGAGCACAGACGCTGATCCTGAAACACCCGGCGATCAACACTCGACCAGCGCGGTTGCGCCGGCAGCAGGCTGCCACACAGGGTTCGATCAGCCGAGCCACCGAGTTCGAGCTGACGCGTCACCAAATGCACCCGCACTTCCTGGCAGGCGAACAGATCCAGCTGCTCGTCAGGCTCGATCAGTTGGTAGGCAAACAGGGACCAGGCAGAACGCGACATCTGGGGCTCCGAATAAGGGGGCGCCACATTAGCCGAAAGCCTGCCCTTAGAAAAGCCTCATAACAGCGGTTTTAGCGTCGGCCAGACATTTTCCAGCAACTTGCCCTGAGCCCCGACCGCCGGGTGTAATCCATCGGCCTGCATCAAGTCCGGATGACCGCCGACGCCGTCGAGGAAAAACGGCACCAGCGGGATTTTTTTATCGTCGGCGAGTTTGCCGTAGACCTCGGCAAAAGCATCGGTGTACCGCTTGCCGTAGTTGGGTGGCAGCTGCATGCCGAGCAACAATACCTTGGCGCCGCTCTGGCGCGAGCTGTCGATCATCGAGGCAAGATTTTGTTGCAATTGAGTTGGCGGCATTCCGCGCAAGCCATCATTGCCGCCCAGTTCGAGGATCACCAGTTCCGGCTTATGCTCTGCAAGCAGCGCCGGCAGGCGCGCCTGGCCTCCGGCACTGGTGTCACCACTGATCGAGGCATTGACGACTTTATCGTCGAAACCCTCCTGTTTGAGCCGTTGTTCGAGCAACGACACCCACCCCAAGCGGGTATCCAGCCCGAAACCGGCGCTGATACTATCGCCAACGATCAGGACAGTACCCGCCGCTGCGTTCTGGGCCATGCACATAACGGCCAGGCCAGCACTCAAAAACCACACACGCATCGGATTCTCCATGGGCTCAAGCATTCTCACCGCGAAGAACCTCAGCAAAGTGGTTCCCAGCGCGGAAGGTGAACTGACTATCCTGCACGAACTCAGCCTGGAACTGAACAAGGGCGACAGCCTGGCCATCGTTGGCGCGTCCGGTTCCGGCAAATCCACCCTCCTCGGCCTGCTCGCCGGCCTCGACCTGCCGAGCAGCGGCGAAGTCATCCTCGCCGGGCAAAGCCTGAGCAATCTCGATGAAGACCAGCGCGCACGCATTCGTGCCGAGCACGTTGGCTTCGTATTTCAGTCGTTTCAATTGCTCGACAGCCTCAATGCGCTGGAAAACGTCATGCTGCCGCTGGAACTCGACGGCCGCAAAGACGCGCGTGAGCGTGCGAGCGAATTGCTCCAGCGCGTCGGCCTTGGCCAGCGCCTGACCCACTCGCCGCGCCAGCTCTCGGGTGGCGAGCAACAGCGTGTGGCAATTGCCCGAGCGTTTGCCGCCGAGCCTGATGTGCTGTTCGCCGACGAACCCACCGGCAACCTCGACAGCCACACCGGCGAGCGCATCAGCGACTTGCTCTTCGAGTTGAACAAGGAACGCGGCACCACCCTGGTGCTGGTGACCCACGACGAACGCCTGGCCCATCGCTGCCGGCGCCTGATCCGTCTTGAAGCCGGGCTGTTGGTCGCCCCTCTGGAGCCTTGATGGCACGTTTGCCGCTGTTGCGTCTGTTCAGTCTCGCCATTCGCCAATTAATGCGCGATGCCCGCGCCGGCGAATTGCGCGTGTTGTTCTTTGCATTGGTGGTGGCCGTGGCGGCCAGTACCGCCATCGGCTACTTCGGCGCACGTTTGAACGGCGCGATGATGTTGCGCGCCACCGAGTTTCTCGGCGCCGATCTGGTGCTTGAAGGCAGCTCACCGGCCCGCGAGGAGCAAATCAAAAGCGGCACCGAGTTGCGCCTGAATCATGCGCAAGTGGTGGAGTTCTCCAGCGTCATCGCCACCGATAACGGCATTCAGTTGTCGAGCATCAAAGCCGTCGATCGCGCCTATCCATTACGCGGTGAACTGAAAAGTGCACCGGCACCCTTCGCGCCTGAAGACATCGGTGGCGAACCGCAGCCCGGCGAAGCCTGGGTCGAAGCACGCTTGCTGACCGCACTGGATCTGAAGATCGGCGACAGCATCGACGTCGGCATGAAGACGTTGAAGCTGACCCGCATCCTGACTTACGAACCGGATCGCGCCGGCAACTTTTATAGCCTGACCCCACGGGTCCTGATCAACCTCGACGACCTCGCCGCCACCGGCGTGGTGCAACCGGGCAGCCGGGTGAGTTATCGCGAACTGTGGCGCGGCGAACCGCAGGCGCTGGAAACCTATCGGCAACTGATCAAACCGGGCATTGCGGCCAATCAGCGCATTCAGGATGCCCGCGACGGTAACCGGCAAATTGGTGGCGCGCTAGGCAAGGCTGAACGTTATCTGAACATGGCCAGCCTGGTCGCAGTGCTGTTGGCCGGCGTTGCAGTGGCATTGTCGGCGAACCGTTTTGCCAGTCGCCGTTTCGATGCCAGCGCGTTACTGCGCTGCCTCGGACTGTCGCGCCGGGAAACCATGCTGCTGTTCAGTATTCAACTGACCGTACTTGGCTTGCTCGCTGCCCTCAGCGGTGCGCTGCTCGGTTGGCTGGCGCAGTTGGGCTTGTTCGCGCTGCTGCATGATTTGTTGCCGAGCGATGTACCTGCGGGCGGATTGTTTCCGGCGATTGCCGGGATCGGCACCGGGCTCGTAGCCTTGGCCGGTTTCGCCCTGCCGCCGCTCGCAGCACTGGGTCGCGTACCGCCGCTGCGAGTTCTGCGTCGCGACATGCTGCCGATTCCGTCGAGCACCTGGATGGTTTATGGCGTGGCACTCGGCGCGCTCGGCTTGATCATGTGGCGCTTGAGTCTGGATCTGCTGCTGACATTTGCCTTGCTCGGCGGCGGTGTGGTTGCCGCGCTGGTGCTTGGCGGCTTGCTGCTCTTACTGCTGAAAAGTCTGCGCCGGATGCTCGCCCGCGCTTCGTTGCCGTGGCGCCTGGGTCTGGGGCAGTTGCTGCGTCATCCCTTGGCCGCCGCCGGTCAATCGCTGGCCTTCGGTTTGATCCTGTTGTCGATGGCGTTGATCGCGCTACTGCGTGGCGAACTGCTCGACACTTGGCAAAACCAGTTGCCGAAAAATGCCCCTAACTACTTTGCCCTGAACATTCTGCCCGCCGATAAACAGGCGTTCAGCGATCACCTGATAAACGTGTCAGCCCAAGCGGCGCCGCTTTATCCGGTAGTGCCGGGCCGACTGATCAGCATCAACGGCGATCCGGTACAGCAGATCGTCAGCAAGGATTCGGCGGGGGATCGTGCGATACAACGCGACCTGAGCCTGACCTGGGCTGCCGATTTGCCCACCGGTAACAAAATCACCGCAGGGTCATGGTGGAGCGGACAACCGTCGGACGACGTACCCGGTGTGTCGGTCGAAGGTAAAGTCGCAGAGAGCCTGAAACTGAAGCTTGGCGATCATCTGGTGTTCACTGTCGGCGGGGTCAATCGTGAAGCGAAGGTCACCAGCCTGCGCGAGATCAACTGGGATAACTTCCAGCCGAACTTCTTCATGATCTTCCAGCCGGGCACCTTGAAAGATCTGCCAGCGACCTACCTGACCAGCTTCTATCTGGCGCCGGGTCATGATCAGCAGATTGTCGAGCTGTCGCGCGCCTTCCCGGCGGTGACCATCCTGCAGGTCGAAGCCCTGCTCGAACAGCTGCGCAGCATCCTCGCCCAAGTTACCTTGGCCGTGGAATATGTGTTGTTGTTTGTTTTGGCGGCCGGGATGGCGGTGTTGTTTTCCGGCCTGCAAGCGACGCTGGATGAACGTATTCGCCAAGGCGCGTTGTTGCGTGCGCTGGGCGCGGAACGGCAATTGCTGATCAAGGCGCGGCGCATCGAGTTCGGTTTGCTCGGCGCGGTCAGCGGTTTGCTCGCGGCCATCGGTTCGGAAGTGGTGAGTCTGGTGCTCTATCGCTACGCCTTCGACCTGCCGTGGCATCCGCATCCATGGTTGTTGGTGCTGCCATTGATAGGCGCGGCGCTGATCGGTGGCGCCGGTGTGTTCGGTACGCGCCGGGCGCTCAACGCAAGTCCACTGACAGTGTTGCGCGAGGGTTGATAGACTCCAGCGGACTTAACCACAAGAAGTTGCCATGAGTCGTTACCGCCCTCCCCGCCCCGCTGGCACCGCGCTGATCACCCCCGAAGGTGAAGCGCGGATGCGTGCCGAATTTCATGAGCTGTGGCATGTGCGTCGCCCGCAGGTGACTCAGTCCGTCAGCGAGGCTGCGGCGCAAGGTGATCGCTCTGAAAACGCCGAATACACCTACGGCAAAAAGATGCTGCGCGAGATCGACAGCCGCGTGCGCTTTCTGACCAAACGTCTGGAAGCACTCAAGGTGGTCAGCGAAAAACCCAGCGACCCGAACAAGGTTTACTTCGGTGCGTGGGTCACGATCGAGGACGAAGACGGCAAGCAATCGCGTTACCGCATCGTCGGCCCCGATGAACTGGATCTGAAACTCGGTTTGATCAGCATCGATTCGCCACTGGCCCGCGCCTTGATCGGCAAGGCGCTGGACGCAGAGGTGCGCGTGCAAACGCCGACCGGAGAACAGTTCGTCTACATCGTGGCGATCGAATATCTCTGAAAAGTCAGCGGCGGGTGATCAGGCCTTGCCGCGCAACGCGGGTCAGTTGCTTGATCATTTCCGGCGCGTCTTCCGCGCTTGGCGCCTGAATCACTGCCAGATCAAAACTGTCACTGGCAAACCGCGCCAGCGACTCGCCGTCTTCGACAAACTGGATCAGGAATGCGGCAGGGCCGCCGCTGCGGCGTGGCCAACCATCGAGATAACGCAACAGCGTCGGCTGATGTTTGCCGCCAAGCAGGATTTTCGGGTTGCGTTGAGTGATATGCGCGGTGATCGGCGCGGGACGTGCAGGAGGGCGTAGTGCATTCATTGGTCGTGTCTCTGCCTCAAAAGTCTGCATGGCAGGTGAGAGGCAACACCGAACCAGCGCTTTAGCGGTATTTCGAAGCCCTGTTCTGGCTTCTGACGGCAACTGTTGAAGTCACCTGGCGCCCCGCAAGTAGCTGTTTAAATCGGCGCATAAACACATGCTAGATAACGTGACCGTACAGTGTCAAGAATCAGCAGCTATAAGCGACATCACCACTGCAAGGTGATGCGGCTTTCGAATTCGCGCTCCTCGCCAGTGACCGGGTCGATGAAGCGCAGGCCCTGCGCCAACAGTTTCAACGGATTGGCGTAGTCATCTTCAACGTCTTTCAACACATCCGGGTAAAACGGATCGTTGCAGATGCTCGCGCCCAATGCGCTCATGTGCACACGCAGTTGATGTTTTTTGCCGGTGACCGGGTACAGGCCATAGCGCCACAGATCGCCGTTCTTCTCGCGAACTTCGACCGCCGTTTCCGTGTTGCTGACGCCCGGCCCTTCCTGCATGCGGAAAAACGGCTCGCCATCGACCAGACGACTTTTGTGCACCAACGGGAAATTCAGCTCAGGCAGCGCTGGCGCGATGGCTTCGTAGCGCTTGTCGATCTGCCGGGTCGGGAACAGTGACTGATACGCCGAGCGCGTTTGCGGATTAGCCGAGAAGATCACCAGCCCGGCGGTGTGCCGGTCGATGCGGTGCAGCGGCACCAGATGAGGATTGTCCAGACGCCGAATCAAGCGTCGCAGCAACGTCTGTTCGACGTACTCGCCAGCCGGGGTCACTGGCAGGAAATGCGGTTTGTCCGCCACCACCAAGTGTTCGTCGGCGTAGAGAATCGACTCGACCACCGGGATCGGTTTCTCGTCCGGCACTTCACGGAAGTAGTGAATGCGCAGACCTTCCTTGTATGGCAGATCCACCGAGATCGGCTGACCATTACCGTCGAGCACCCGACCACGGGCGATACGATCCAGCCACTGCTCACGGCCGATGGCCCGGAAGTGCTCGCACAAACAATCAAGCACCGTCGACCAGGAACCCGGTGGCAGATACAGGGTGCTGGCCTGATTGTGTGCAGCGGAAAATGGAGATATGGACATACGAAAATTCTAACCCTCAGTGCAGGCCGGCATTATCCAACACTGAGGGAAACGAACCTAGCGCAGAATCCTCACGCCGGAATCGACTTGAGCGCCGCCGCCTCAGTGAACTCCTTGAGCCAGCGCAACACCTCGACCGCCTCCCAGCGACCCGGGTCATACAAGGCGTAGAGCAAGCCCTGATAACCGACTACGTCGAGTTGCTTGTGATAACCGGCACGCTGAAACAGCGCCTCGATCTCGGCAAAGCACGTATTGAAATGGACTTTATTGAAGGGCGTCTTGCCTTCCGTGACCAAGCCGTCGAGGCGCAATTCGGCGACGGCCTCGCGCACCACGTCAACCGACATCCGGTTCACGCTGTTCTTCAACTGTTCGACATTGACCACGGTTCATCCCTCTGACGTCCGGCTCACCTGCTCACACCCTGCAAAAAACACAGAAAGCAGCAGGCCAACCCAATTACTGTATGAACATACAGTAACCGAATATTTGGCAAACTGCCAAGGAATGGATGCGCGGTCGCGACCGGCGGGGAGGATGCAGAAAACCGACTATTGAAGGAACGCTACAACCTGATCAGCATTGAACGGCCAGCCCAACTCCGCGCCGGTGTCGACGCGGCGCAGCACTGGAATGCGCAGGCTGTAAGCCTCGAACCACGACTCGTCGTCAGCAATGTCGACCAGTTCAACCAGCAAACCGTGCTCGACAAAAGGCATCAGCTCGGCTTCGGCCAATTCGCACAAATGGCATCCAAGGGTGCCGAACAGCTGACATTCAGGAGGCATGATGGGCTCGACCACAAAAAGAGTGCGCCTATTCTAGGCCGCAGCGCAAAACCCGTCGACCCACCGCCGCCCAAAGGCTTGAGCCTTTCCGACAGCGCTTGCGCGCAAAACCCTGATGCAAATCAGTCCGCATAAATCGCAATTACGTAATCCTCCCGCTCTTTTTGCCTCTACGCTTGAACAGCCAGAGCCTGACATCGGAGTGTCTAGTGTTTGCCAACCTGTTGATCATCCTCGCCTCGTCCCTCGTGGTGATTGCCCTGTTCCGCCGTCTGCGATTGCCGCCGGTGCTGGGTTACCTATTCGTGGGTTTGCTGGTCGGGCCGAGTGCGTTCGACTGGGTCAACGAGAGTGAGCATCTGCCGGACGTGGCTGAATTGGGCGTGGTGTTCCTGCTGTTTTCGCTCGGGCTGGAATTTTCTCTGTCGAAGATGATTGCGTTGCGCCAAGTGGTATTCCGGCTGGGCAGTCAGCAGGTGCTGATCAGCACCGCGCTTCTGGGTCTGATCCTGATTTTGCTGGGCATGCCGGTGACGCCCGCTTTGTTGCTCGGCGCCGGGCTGTCGTTGTCGTCCACGGCGATTGTCACCAAGGAACTCGGCAGTCTCGGCGAAGTGTTCAGCAGCCACGGCCAGAATGCGGTCGGCGTGTTGCTGTTTCAGGACGTGGTGGCGGTTTTGCTGCTGACGCTGGTGCCGGTGTTCGCCGGCAGCAGCGCACAGGCCTGGTACTGGGCCCTGCCGCTGACGCTGGCGAAAACCGTGGTGCTGTTTGTCGGTCTGCTGCTCGCCAGTCGCTGGTTGCTGCCACGGCTGTTTCATGAAGTGGCCGCTTCGCGCTCGGCCGAGTTGTTCGTGCTGCTGGCGCTGGTGATTGTGCTGCTGACGGCATGGCTGACGCACTTGCTTGGTTTGTCCCCTGCCCTCGGCGCGTTTCTCGCCGGCATGTTGCTCGGCGAGAGTCATTACCGGCATCAGATCGAAGCCGATATCCGGCCATTCCGCGACATCTTGCTCGGGGTGTTTTTCGTCAGCATCGGCATGCTGATCGACCTGCAACTGTTTGTCAGCGATGGCTTGCTGATTCTCGGGCTCACGGTCGGTTTGATGGTGATCAAGGGGATCGTCGTCGCGCTGCTGGTGAAGTGGCGCGGTAGCGATAGCGAAACCGCGTGGCGCAGCGGTCTCGCCTTGGCCCAGGGCGGCGAGTTCTGCTTCGCGCTGATGGCGCAGATGCAGCAAAGCAGTCTGCTGCCGGAAAGGCTCGGCGCCTTGCTGCTGGCGGCGACGTTCTGCTCGATGGTGCTGACGCCGCTGCTGTTACGCGCCGCACCACGCATCGCCGCCGCCCTGCACCGCAAGCCAAATCAGGAAGCGCAGATCGAAGAAATCAGCGCGCTCAACGCTGACCTCGACAAGCACGTGGTGATCTGTGGCTACGGTCGTGTCGGCCAATCCATCGGCCGCTTCATGCGCAACGCCGGACAACCGTTCATTGCTTTGGACAATGATCCGGTTCGCGTTCAGGAAGCGGCCTCTGGCGAGAGCGATGTGCATTATGGCGATTCCGCGCGCGGTGATCTGCTCACCGCCGTCGGCCTGTTGCGCGCCCGCTTATTGGTGATCGCCGTCGATCAAAGCGATGTCGCCCTGGGCATTCTTAAAGAAGCGCGCCGACTCAACACGCACATACCGATTCTGGTGCGCACCCGCGACGACAGCCAATGGAGTGAACTGAAAGCCGCCGGCGCCACCGAAGTGGTGCCGGAGCTGCTGGAGTCGAGCCTGATGCTCGCCTCACACGCGTTGATCATGCTCGGTCTGCCCGCACATCAGGTGCAGGAACAGGTCGATCAGGTGCGCATCGACCGCTATCGCCTGTTGCACGGTTTCTATCCCGGTGCCGACGATGAAGAAGCCTAGTCCTGACTCACCGCGCCAATCTTGTGCAGCGACAGATCGGCGCCGTAATACTCTTGTTCCTGACTCAGGCGCAGCCCATGCAAGGCCTTGATCGCGCCGTACACGACAAAGCCACCGATCAGTGCCACCGCAACGCCGAGCGCGCTGCCGAGCAACTGGCTGATCAGGCTGACGCCGCCGAGTCCACCGAGCGCGGTCTGGCCGAAGATGCCACAGGCAATCCCGCCCCATACGCCACACAAACCATGCAACGGCCACACACCCAACACGTCGTCGATACGCCATTTCACCTGCGCGGCGGTAAAGCACCAGACAAACAGTGCACCGGCAATCGCGCCGGTGACCAATGCGCCCACCGGGTGCATCAAGTCGGAACCGGCGCAGATCGCCACCAACCCGGCCAAGGGGCCGTTGTGCAGGAAGCCCGGGTCATTGCGACCGACGATCAACGCCGCCATGGTGCCGCCAACCATCGCCATCAACGAGTTGACTGCCACCAGCCCACTGACGCCTTGCAGCGTCTGCGCGCTCATCACGTTGAAGCCGAACCAGCCGACAATCAGAATCCACGAACCCAGCGCCAGGAACGGAATGCTCGACGGTGCAAACGCCACCAAGCGTCCATCGCGATAACGTCCATTGCGCGGGCCGAGCAACAACACCGCCGCCAGCGCCAGCCAGCCGCCCATCGCATGCACCACCACGGAACCGGCGAAGTCATGGAACGGCGCGCCGAACTGCGCCGTCAGCCACGCTTGCAGGCCATAGTTACCGTTCCAGATCATCCCTTCGAAAAACGGATAGATGAACGCCACGATCAGTGCCGTCGCGCACAACTGCGGAACGAAGCGCGCGCGCTCGGCAATGCCACCGGAAATGATCGCCGGGATCGCCGCCGCGAAGGTCAGCAGGAAGAAAAACTTCACCAAGCCATAACCGTGATCAGCGTTGAGTACCGCCGCCGGTTGCATGAAGGTCACGCCGTAAGAGAGCCAATAGCCTATAAAGAAATAGGCCAGGGTCGAGACGGCGAAATCGCTGAGGATTTTCGCCAAGGCGTTGACCTGGTTTTTCTGGCGAACCGTACCGACTTCCAGAAAGGCGAAACCGGCGTGCATCGCCAGCACCATCACTGCACCGATCAAAATGAACAAGGTGTTGGAACTGTGCACCAGGGTGTCCACAGCGCTTTGCAGATTTTCCATAAGCAGGCAGACCTAAAGGCGAAAAAGGCACCAAAGCGGTTCATGCGGGCATTTCATGCACCAAGTTGCGACCACGCAGTCACTGAAGGGATTTGTCCAGTGAACTGCTTTGGCGCACGAGGTCGATGTCCTGACACGTACCGGGATTATTTGAGTTAAGGTTTTCCAGCGCGCACGCCCGGCAACAGCGCACAGCGACCGGGCCACGCACCACGAGATAGCAAAAGTTGTACCAGTCATTTGTACTGAACCTTCGCGCAAGGCTCATACTCGAACGCATCAGAAAGCCAACTACGGAGATCCACCCATGGCCAGCATCAAGGCAAAGACTGCTCAAGAAATCCTGATGAACGACTTCCAGACACTGGTCGCCGACACCGAACGGTTGCTCGAGCACACCGCCACCCTGGCCGGCGATCAGGCAGATGAACTGCGTGAGCAGATCCACGACAGCCTGTTGCGCGCCCGCGAGACCCTGAAGCTGACCGAAGACACCCTGCGCGAACGCGGTCAGGCTGCGGTTTCCGCTACCGAAGACTACGTGTCGGCCAACCCTTGGCAATCGGTGGGGATCGCCGCTGGCGTCGGCTTCCTCATTGGCCTGCTGGCCACTCGGCGCTGATCATGTCGATCGGTGAATCCGGCCCGACAGCGGGCACCGCCTCCTCCACGCGGCGTCTGGGCGCCGCCGTTCTCGGTCTGCTGCACAGCCATGTCGAATTGTTCGGCATCGAATTGCAGGAGCAGAAATCACGTACCGTCAGCCTGTTGCTGTTCGCAGGCTTGGCGCTGGTCTTTGCCCTGTTGTTGCTGGTGGGTTTATCGACGTTGGTGATGATCATCTTCTGGGACACCTATCGTCTTGCCGCGATCATTGGCCTGTGCGTCTTTTACACCCTGGCCTCGATCTTCTGCGGGCTACGCCTGAAGGCCGCGATCTTCGATGAGTCCTCACCCTTCCACGGCACGCTCGAAGAGCTGGCCAACGACCGGGAGCGCCTATTGCCATGAGCCTGCCTCAACTTCCGCACAATGGTTCGCGACGGGAAATGCGCAAGGCACTGATCCGTCTGCGCATGGAAATGCACCGTCAGGAAATCCGCCACGAAACCGCACAAGTGCTGCAACCCCTGCAGCGCATGCGCGGCATGACGCAAAATCTGCAAGGCGGCTTCGGCATCAAACACGCCCCGTTATGGGGTGTGGCGGCGGTAACGCTGCTGGGTTTCATCACCGGCAAAGGCGCGAAAAGCGGCGGCGTCGGTGGTCTGACCCGTCTGATCCGTCTCGGCACCAGCCTTGGGCCATTGATCAGACTGGTCATGCAAAGCTCTGGCAAACGCTGAACTGACGCATCTGGCTACATTCTTGCAACACCGGCGGGATGAACCTCTTATCCAGAGGTTCAATCCTGCACGCCTACCCGGTCGGCAGGGTTCAACCAGAACAAGAACGACTAAGGAGGCCCCGTGATCGACGGGCAACCGCTCGCCTGCTTTCAGCCTTTTATCGATACTGCCACCGGACGCATTGCCGGCGTTGAAGCATTGGGCCGCCTGCGTCAGGCTGATGGACAACTGAATTCGGTCGGGCCGCTTTTCGCCGACCCGCGCGTGCCGGCCATCGGCCTGCGCCGCCTCGACCGGCAGATCCGTGACAACGCCTTGAGCCGTCTGCATGAAGCGCCGGCAGACTGGTTTCTCAGTCTGAACATGTCGCCACGCTGGATCAGTCGTCTGCGCCCCGACCAAGCCTTGCCCAGCCTCAAACAACTGGCCCGGCATGGCGTCGATCCGCAGCGCATCGTTTTCGAAATAACCGAATTGGGCGGCAATAGCCAACGCCTGGCCGAAGTGGTCGCGCGCTATCGTCAGGCCGGAGCGCGAATCGCCATTGATGACTTTGGCGCGGGCTATTCGCAGCTTGATCGAGTGCTGGCCTTGCAGCCAGACATCCTCAAACTCGACATGCGCCTGTTCCAGGCGGCCGCGTTGGGCGGGCCCAGCAGTGACGTGGTCAAAGCGCTGGCACAGATGGCAGAAAAGACCGGCTGCTGGATCATCGCCGAAGGTGTCGAGACCGAAGCGCAGCTGAATTTTGCCTTGGAGTGCGGCTCGCGCTACGTGCAAGGTTTTCTGTTCGCACGTGCCCAGCAAGACTTCTTCCCCGCCGATGCGTTTGTGCAACGCTTCGCTGAACTTCGCCAACGCTATGTCCGGCAGAAACTCAACGAACGCGGGCGATTGATGCAGATGCGCCAGCAACTCAGCGAGCTGATGATGATCCTGCAAACCTGGGCTCAAGCACGCGCGCCCTTGGCTGCATTGCCGCAACTGGATGCCTTTCCGTGGCTGCTGCGGTTTTACCAATGCGACCGCCACGGCACACAACTGACGCCCAATCTGGAATGGCGGCAGAACGGCTGGTTCGCCGACAACCGCTATCTGGGGCACAACTGGTCGTGGCGCCCGTACTTCTATCATCTGCTCGCCGAAGGCTGGGAAGAACGCCGTCTGACCCTGTCGAACACCTACCGCGATGCCACCAGCAACCAGTACTGCCTCACCGCCGGACAGTTTTTCGACAATGGTGAACGACTGCTGCTGATCGATATTGATGCGGCGGGACTGTAGTTCCGCTTGCAGGCACGGGGCTGAACCGGGAAGCTAGGGCATCAGTTATCCAGACGGAGAGAATCAGCCTTGGATTGGCAGACCCTGCTCAACCGCGAACGCCTCGGAAAGCCGCTGCACAGCCCGCAAGAACTCGGCCGCAGCCCTTTTCACAAAGACCATGACCGCATTATTTTCTCCGGCGCGTTTCGTCGCCTGGGCCGCAAGACGCAAGTGCACCCGGTCACCAGTAACGATCACATTCACACGCGCCTGACCCACTCGCTGGAAGTCAGTTGTGTCGGCCGCTCGCTGGGCATGCGCGTCGGCGAAACCTTGCGCAGTGCTTTGCCGGAATGGTGCGACCCCGCTGACCTCGGTATGGTCGTGCAATCGGCGTGTCTGGCTCACGACATTGGTAACCCGCCGTTTGGCCATTCCGGCGAAGATGCGATTCGCCACTGGTTCCAACAGGCCGCCGGACGTGGCTGGCTCGATGGCATGAGCGAGGCCGAGCGCGGAGACTTCCTCAATTTCGAAGGCAACGCCCAGGGTTTCCGCGTGCTCACGCAACTGGAATACCACCAGTTCGACGGTGGTACGCGTCTGACCTACGCCACCCTCGGCACCTACCTGAAATACCCGTGGACTGCGCGTCACGCCGATTCCCTCGGTTACAAAAAGCACAAGTTCGGCTGCTACCAGAGCGAATTGCCGCTGCTCGAGCAGATCGCTCATAAGCTAGGTCTGCCGCAAATCGAAGACCAGCGCTGGGCGCGTCATCCATTGGTGTATCTGATGGAAGCCGCCGACGACATCTGCTACGCGCTGATCGACCTCGAAGACGGCCTCGAGATGGAGCTACTGGAGTACGCCGAGGTCGAATCGCTGCTGCTCGGTCTGGTCGGTGACGACCTGCCGGAAACCTATCGCCAGCTCGGCCCGCAGGATTCACGTCGGCGCAAACTGGCTATCCTGCGCGGCAAAGCCATCGAACACCTGACAAACGCGGCGGCGCGAGCCTTCGTCGAACAGCAAGACGCCCTCCTCGCTGGCACCTTGCACGGCGATCTGGTGGAACACATGCACGGTCCGGCCAAACGTTGCGTGTTGAACGCCAAGGACATTGCGCGCAAAAAGATCTTTCAGGACAAGCGCAAAACCCTGCATGAAATCGGCGCGTACACCACGCTGGAAATCCTCCTCAACTCGTTCTGTGGCGCGGCGCTGGAACAACACAATGGCCGCACGCCGTCGTTCAAAAGCCGCCGCATCCTCGACTTGTTGGGCAATAACGCGCCGGATCCACAGGCGTCGTTACACAGCTCGTTTCTGCGCATGATCGATTTCATCGCCGGCATGACCGACAGCTACGCCAGCGACATGGCACTGGAAATGACCGGGCGCTCCAGTCATTGATCCGTTTGCACCCGACCGGCGCCGGTCGGGTGTAATCATTATCGAAGGTCTCTGCTAGCTATGATGCACCCTCTTTTGCGGCGCAATTCAAACAAATATTAAACACACTATAAAACCCCAGTTGCGACCCGCACTTGCAAAACACTCTGCGCAAACCCGTGACATTTGAAACAGCCCTTCCTTACGTCAAACCTAATCACCCGTAGTCCCATTCCCAAGTAATTGTAGGAATTATCCTATAACGCACCTAGAGCCATGTCCGCTCATACGAGCGTTCATACATCTGAGCTAAGGTGCGCGCTTTATTCGTGCTTGTATGGGATTTGATTATGAAGTCCAGAGGCTACGTCAGATTTCAGCCATTACGGTCAAAAACCCCGTAATTGCTGGGATATTTTCAACTTAACGATCTCAACATACCCCTTTTTTTCATTGTTCGCTAGAAAATTATGGGGTACTTTTGGGGTATCCACCGCATCCAAGCCCTTCGGATACCCCATGCACAAAATCACTAACCCACCCCTCCGACGCCAAGCCGACAGCGATGAAAACATCGCACTCATAATCAAGGAACTGCAGAAGCCCGGCAAATACTCCGAGGGAACTATCCGAGGTCTCTACCTGCAAGCAAGCCGCACTTCCCAGCTCTGGAGATTCAAGTTTCTACTGGACGGGAAAGAGGGCCTGTTCGCCATCGGTGCCTACCCGGACATATCGATCGCCAAAGCGCGAGAACTTGCACAGGAAGCGCGCACCGCTGTTGCCAGTGGCATCGCACCAAAGCGCGCCCGAGCGATCAAGGAAGAAGCGCAACGCATTCAGGAAGACTGGATCTTTTCCAAGGTCGCCGAGCAGTGGCTCGAATTCAATGCAGGCTTGGCACCGAAGACCCTGTCCGGCCACCGCGGAGCGTTGAAGAACCACCTGTACCCCGTCGTGGGCAACATGCCGGTGGCCGACATCACCGTCAGCCAGGTGAAGACAATCCTGGATCGCCTCGCCCACTCCCCCACCATGGCCCGCTACTCCCTGACCTTACTGCGCATGATCCTCGACCACGCCATGAACCACGAACTGGTCGACAAGAACGTGGCCGTGGGGCGAAGCGGACTGCTGAAGAAACACAAGACGGTGCACCGCGCCGCCCTTGAATCCCCGGTAGACCTTACCGAGTTCCTGCGCCGGCTGAACAACTTTGTTGCGTACAACGACAGCGTGATTTCAGCACTGTGGATGCTGGTACTGCTGCCGGTGCGCCCCGCCGAACTCGCCGCGATGAAGTGGGAACAGATCGACCTCGACAAGGCCGAATGGCGCTTCGTGGTGCCCAAGACCGGCCAACCCCTGATTGTCCCCTTGCCGACTCAAGCTGTCGGGCAATTGCGTGCACTTCAGGAACACAGCCGAACACTCAACAAGAAAGCAGTACCCAACACCTCTCCCTTCGGCAACACCGCCGCAAGCGAACAAGTCGAACCGCCGACCTGGGTGTTTCCTTCCGCATCGAAGTTCGGCGTGCCCATCTCCGCCGACACGCTACTGGTGCGCATACGCACAGGGCTTGGCTACGAGCGCGGCACCATCACCAGCCACGGCTTCCGCTCGACATTCCGCACCCTAGGACATGAGATTTTGAAACTCGACCCGATCGTCCTTGAACTGTGCCTGGGGCACCGCATGCCTGGGGCGCTGGGAGCCACCTACGCACGGGCACAGTTGCTGGATCAGCGGCGCGAAGCGATGCAGAAGTGGGCGGACTATATCGAGAGGCTATGGACAGAGGTCACTGGCTTGGCTTGAGTGTCGTAAATGACAGAGACGTAAGAGTGAATGCGGCAAAACTGGCTTTAGAGTCAGGAAAATAGCATAGCTTAGATCGATCTAAGAAATTAACTCTTAGGACTTTTTAGCACAAGGTGTGGAATTTTATTACCTGAGAGACTCCGATTATTAGGCTGCTGGCACAGGTGATAAAAATTTGGGAGGCTTGGAATAGAGGCTCTGGCACAGGGGGAATTATCCCTTTTATTACCTTTATTACTCTTAGTAGTAGTAGAAGTAAAAAGAAGTGAATGTACAGGTTTGTACAGGCTGTATATACGCCATAAAAGGCTAAAAGCGCTGGAATGCGTTTCAGGTAATAAAGGTCATAACGACTTTTGTGCTTACCGCTCTATTCCGGTGCTTTCAGCAAGTTATTAGCTCTGTATTACCCTAATACGGAGCTAATAGACGTTACCGGCTGGAAGAATAGACAGCCTGGGCCCTGATCAAAGATCACGCCGCGACTCACTCGGGAGCGTAATTCACCGCCCAGTGCATCGCGCAGAGACGCTTGATGGTCGACTCACTGACACCGAAATGTGTAGCTGTTTCCTTGATGCTCGCCGAGTTATCCCTGCGCCAGTCAGTCACCGTTCCACTATCAACGCTAGGCTTTCGACCCAGTGGTCGCCCTTCTGAGCGAGCGCGCTCGATCCCCGCCATCTGCCGAGCCTTGATATTCGATCGCTCTAGCTCAGCGACAGCTGAAAGCATGGTAAGCATCGCCTTACCTATGGGCTTTGAGAGGTCGAACCCCTCACGCTGACTAATGATGCTGACGCCTTTGCCCTGCAACATCTCCACTGTGCTCAGCACGTCCAGCGTGTCGCGACCCAAGCGATCCACAGCACTCACCAGCAGCACGTCGCCCTGACGGGCAAAGTCTGCAAGCGCTCTAAACCCTGGCCGCTCCAGCGCTTTCACAGCGCCCGACACACCGGAATCTTCGAACCATTTCTCGATGTTATAGGTGCTCCCGAGCGAATGTCGTTGCGCCTCTACAGACTGACCATCACTCGATACCCGTACATACCCTAGAAGCGCCATGCCCCTTCTCCCCGTGCTTTGTGGCTGGGTAGCTCACAATCTATAGCTCATATATAAATACCTAGCTCATAATAAATCAACACATTTGAGCCACCCTGAAACGCATACCCGACAGGTGGCTCATAAGGTGTACCTTTTGAGCCAGGCAAAATAGAGCACCCTCTTCAGATAACATGGTGCATCGCGCACAACAATTCATTGGTCGATGTCGTCAGGTCTGGCAGGAGACACGGCTGCTGGCTGGGCACCTAAAGGAAGGGTTGGGTGAGATATCAAGGGGGCGGGTGTGGGGGTAGAGTCCTTTTCGCGCCGCTCATTACACACAACAAGAGGAGACCGACGAAAGTTTCTTCCTGCAATCCTAAACCGTGAGAACTGAATTTTTCCCCCAAAAAATTCCCCCGTATTTTCATGGACTTAAGTCACTATTTTCCCTCCCCCAGCACGCAAGCCAGAAAATCTTTATCACTCTTTCATTATTTAGTCAATAGATATATTCATCCGTTCGTCGCGCGAAGCTATCGTGACGCCATCGTCGCCGATAAAATGACAAACATCGGAAAAAAGTTCGACCATTCGGGGGATTGGAAGAATGTTCAGCCAGCCGCTAGACCACACTCAAACCGCAGCGATTACGCTGAGCCAGCTCGCGGCTATTACAGGGCGAGACCCTTCCTACTTCAGCCTTCATAAAGACGAGCTGCCCGAACCTGTGCTGGTGCATGCCGGTACTCACGGACGCCCACAGAACGCCTACAGCCTCGAGCAAATTGCTGAACTGATTATCCAGCGCACTGGGCACCTGGACGATTCGGTCGTGAGGCTGCGTCTGGCTCTCTCCGGTCATCGCCCTCCCATAGAAAGGGATCGCGCCGCCATGCTCAAACTGAAGAACCTCAGCCTGTTCAGCATGTACGAAGTCGCCGGTGAATTAATGGTCTTGCCGAACGACCTTAGCGAGTTGTCGCCGAACCTCCAGGCGATAGTTCGCACCGCAATCGCCCAAGAACACGCCAATACCCGAGCGCGTCGCTGCGCTCGTCGTGAACTACACCGCTCCACCACTCCAGAAGGAAGCCAGCCATGACGTTTCTCGAAGCATTGCTCGACTACTACGACCCGACCAACCCGGCGCCTGTCGATCAGGAACTGGCCGCGGCTTCAGAGCGCACCATCTCCAGCGTGCTGAATTCGGTGGAAATAGCCGAGGCACAAGCCGCAGACATTACCTACATGGCCGGCTACGACCGCGTCATGGCAGAACTCACGGCTGAACGAGCCGGTGCTCATACATTGCATTAGTAACCGGGCGTTGCCCGACTGGGGGTTAGTTACATGGCGACCATCATGGAAATGCTCAACCAAGGGATCGGCGGACTGAACACCCCGATGGGGCAACTAGGTACGCAGCTGCTTGCCAATGCAGGCCCGCAACAGGGCAATCCCAGCGGCGGTGCTCGCCTCGGCCAAGCCTTGGCAGGCATGAGCGAAATGCAGCGGGCTCAGGCCCTTCAGCAGTACCGCGCCCAGCAGATTCAGTTGGCTGAGCAACAGCAACAGATGACCCTGCATCAGGCCCGCGCGAAGCAGGAGGCCGCGCAGCGCCAGCAGCATGCATTTGCAGACCCAAACCTGCAGGCACAGTTGGGGCCAATGGCGAAACAGCTTGCAGCGCTCGGCATTGACCCTGAAATAATCTTGAAAGCCAACAGCAGCGACGCCCTGCAGCAGCACCGCGCTGCGCAATTGCAGCAACAATCCAACCAGTTTGCCCAGCAGCAAGCCCGCCTGAGTGCAGGTGGCGGTAGTGGTGGGCAGCCGTCCGGGACGAAAACGCCCACGCCGCGCATGACACTCGATGAGCCATTGGGTGACGGCATGGTTCAGCGGCACAAGTTCGATGCCAGCACCGGCTCCTATGTGCCCTTCGGCCGGCCTTTCCGGCAGTTCGCCCCAACCAAATCAGATCCGATGCAGGCGCTGATGGGCGAAGTCATGCCCGACGATAACGCCGGAACGGGGACTGCTGTGCCTGGCCTTCCAGGCGCAGGCGCTTCTGCAATGCAGCCACCGGCCCGTCAAGGCGCGGAGCTGCTCACATACGGTGGCGCGAACCCAATGGCATCCAAGTCCGGGACTGCTCCAAGCCTGGCCAAGCCGACTACGAAGGCCGAATACGATGCACTGCCAGCGGGCTCACAGTACATCGACCCAACGTCTGGGCGTGTCGTTACGAAGAAAGGGCGGTAAACGATCATGGCCCTCAGCGCGTTCGGTGACGAGATCGACGACGAACCGGCAGCAATGCCGAGCCCCGCTGTGCCGCAAGCCCAAACTGCGCCCAAGGCGGTGTCGGCCTTTGGTGATCCACTCGACGATGACGACCAGTCGCCGGGCATTATCGACCAAGCTGAACAGTGGATCGACAAGTCCCCACTCGGCACGATTGGTCGTGATCTGGCTCGTGGTGGTGTGAGTACTGGCGACGCCTTGGCGGGCATCGCAGGTCTTCTGTCGGGAGGCAGGATTCCAAAGGCGCTTGGCTACGACTCAAGCGGCATCCGCCAACGCATCAACGCTCAGGATTCGCCAGAACAACAAGCTGCTCGCCAGCAGATGGATCAGGCTCAAGGCATTAGCGGGACTTTCCAGGCCTTGCGTGACAACCCCAGCCTGATCGGTCACATGGCTGTAGAGAGCGTCCCTTCCATGATTGGAGGTGGGCTGGCAGGGCGCGGGATTGCAATTGGATTGAAGGCGGCGGGTGTCGGTGCTGGCACTGCTGGCATAGTGGGTGCGGGGGCCGGCGAAGGAATTGTAGCGGCCGGGCAGCAAGCGGAGCAGACACGCCAGGCCACTGGCACGTTGACGCCCGGTCAATCCGGTCTCGCATTACTGTCAGGCGGTTTGACCGGATTGCTTGGCGCTGCAGGCGCCCGCATTGGGCGTAAGCTGGGCGTCGCAGATATCGACGCCCAAATGGCCGGCGCCAACGGTGCGGATGTGGCTAAAGGAATGGTCAATCGCGTACTCGTCGGCACGGGCATTGAATCGCTTGAAGAGCTTTCCCAGTCTGGCCAGCAGCAGATTCTGACCAACTTGGCCACAGACAGACCAGTGCTGGAGGGCGTGGATAAACAGATGGTACTCGGTGGCGCCGTCGGCGGTGCAATGGGCGGTGCCGCCTCTCTGCGTCGGCCAGTCGTACCGATGCCCATGCCAGCGCAACAGCAACAAGGCCTGCCACAAACCACCGATGCGCCGATACCAACAGCAGGCCAGGCAGCAAACGCATCGCCAGCCGTACCATCGGACTTGAACTCCCAAGTCGTCGCAGCTACGCAACTGCAGCAGGCACCTAAATCGACACCATTCGCTGGTAGCGTAGATATGAACCCGGTGCTCGATAATCTTGGCGTACAAGGCGAGCAGCGTTCGCGGACACTTGATCTCCTGCGTCCAGCAGAGGCGGACATTGAGGCGCGTCGGCGCGGCGTCGTCACGCTCGAAGAACAGCGCAGACTCGCTCGACTGATTGGCATTGAGGGCTCAGACGGAAAGATCGACAACGTGTTCTCACGCAAGATCGGCAAGGCTTTCAATGCGGAAGAAATAATCGCATTGACGGACACCGTCAGCGACCGCCTGAAATCTGTGCTCGAACAGCAGTCGCAGATCACCAGCGGCCAAGCCAACGATATACAGCGTGCAGAGTTCGTACAAAACATAGCGGATCTGCAAAACACTTTCGGCGCGCTTGCAGGCGCCCGCGCAGAATCGGGCCGGGCACTTGCAGCGCAGCGCCGTCAGGTATTCGACTATCGCCAAGCGCAACACATTCTCGAAGGTATAGGCGGTGTCCAAGGAGCCGATGATCTAGCGCTTGCCTTGAACAAAGCAGTCCAGAGTGGCGGTGTTGCCAATGCGTCCAAGCTGATCGCCAGTCGCAAACCAGGCCTGTTCGATTACTATTACCGTGCGGCGCTGCTGAGTGGTGTCCGCACTCACGCCGTTAACATCCTCAGCAATACGATGACGCTTGGCAACGAAATGATTGAGCGCGGTATTGCTGCCGGGATCGGCGGGATGAAGCGCCTGGCCACAGGCAGTAAGTCAGGCGAGACGTTATTTGCGGAACCACTGGATCTGCTGATCGGTTCGGCCAAAGGAATGAACAAAGCAGGCGTAGCCGCGTACGATGCTTTCAAGTCTGGCGAGTCACCTATGCTGGGCGTCGGCAAGGCTGAATCCGGAGTCGGTATCAGGCCTACACAGGGCATCGCCGAAAAAGCGTTTTCGCTGCCGTACCGCGCTTTAGGGGCCGAAGACGCTTGGTTTGCAACGCTCAACTATGAAGGCGAACTGCGAACGCTTGCGCGCCACCAAGCTATGGCCGACAGGAAGTCCGGTGCAATTCCTCAGAACACCAAACTGAGTCAGCGAATCGAACAACTGGTGCAGAATCCAACGTCCGAGATGATCGAAAAGGCGGGCGAGCATGCCCGCACCAACACCTTCAATAACAAGGCCGGCGCGTTCGCTCAAGCGATCATGTCTGCGAAAGCCAAAGCGCCTTGGCTGAACATCATCGTGCCGTTTGTGCGCACCCCGGCGAACATCGTGAAGTTCGGCCTGAAGCGCACCCCGCTCGCCCCGGCTTTCGCAGATGTGCGGGCCGACATCAAGGCCGGAGGCACCAAACAGGAGCGCGCTATCGCCAGGGTGCTTTGGGGCACCAGCGTAATGATCGGTGCCGGGGCGCTGGCGCAGGCGGGATACATAACCGGCGCAGGCCCTGAAGACAAGGAAGAGAAGGCGGCGCTGATGGCCACAGGGTGGCGCCCGTACAGCATCAAGGCCGGCGACACTTACCACGAATATTCTCGGCTCGACCCATTTGCACAATGGCTCAGCATGGCTGCCGACTTGGCGACCACCGACTACCAGCACAAGGATGCAGGCGACATCGCCGCCGGCCTGCTCGGCAGCTTCGCCAACGCCACGATCAACAAGACCTATATGCAGGGTCTGTCGAACTTCAGTGAATTCCTCAGCGACCCGAAACGCAACGGCAGCTGGTATCTCCAGCAGCAGGCCGGCACCTTGGCGCAGCCGTTCACACTGCTGAGTAACATCGCCAGCGAAAACGATCCATACGGCCGTGAAACGAATTCTGTGCTGGATGCGATCAAGTATCGGGTACCGGGCCTGCGCCAGGATTTGCCGGTCAAGCTCGATCACTTTGGCGCCCCTGTTCCGAACCGTACCTACCCAGGCGGCCCGCTCTCCATCGCTGCACCTATCGCACAGTCGAAAGAGACAGCCGACCCTGTGCGCCTGGAAGCCGCCCGGATTGGTTGGGCGCCGGGCAAGACGCAAGACCATTTCACAATCAAGAAACAGCGCTACAACCTCAGCGACGATCAGATGAGTGAATTCAACGAGCTGGCTGGAAAACTGACCAGCAAGACGATGCTACGCGCCATGCGCTCGAAGGGTTGGGCTGCGTTGGGCGACGACGAAAAGCGCGACTTTCTGGATGCCGAACTGAAGAAGGCCCGCACCGCTGTGCGTGTTGCCTTCGTCCCATACCTGGCCAACGGCAACCGCCGCGCCGTCGATAACTTGCGCCGGCTGACCGGGCAACAGGAGGGTAAATGAGCACCAATCAGCAAGCGATCGAGGCCGCTGACACCGTGACAAAGGCGCGGGCTGACCTCGACGAACTGCTCCGTATCGAGCGACTGCTTGAAACCGAGCTACCCGCTGCTCGCGCTGCGCTTCAGGCAGCAGAAAAGAAGCTTCGCCAGGCCACTCGTCCAGACAAAAACGCTGCGCGCGAAGCCGAATTGAATCTGCTTCGCGCCAAGATCGCCAACGCCAGACAGTCCGAGGAACACGCTCATGTTTGACTTCAAACGGCTTGAACAACTTCGCCAAGAGGCAGAGCTCAACGGCATCAACTTCACCCGTGGGCACATCCGTGAGGCTCAAGGTGGCGGTTACACCGTGACCTTCGACGAACCATTGTTCGACTGTTCCCCTGTGCTTGCGTACGACGATGTGCCGACAGAGCGTGGTGCACGTACTGCAGGCAACGCTGAAGGTGAACTGCTGACCGGTTTGCTGCTGATCCAGCGTGCCGAGCGCCAGAAGTTACGAATTGGACGGTGCTTCGGACTGAGCGGAGAGCAGATCAGTCGTCGACCATTAACTGCTGCCGAGGTTGACGAATACCTGGCTGATCTCGAACACAGAAAGCAAGTCAGCAAGTTGCAAAAAGAACTGGCACAGGTATTGGAATCCAACGCCGCGAGCGCTGCTAACACAGCCGGTGTCGACGATCTGAAGGGGCGTTATGGTTTGGCTGGGAAGGCCCTACCGAAGCCACCTAAATCAACCCCGAGCGCCAAGATCCAGCGTGCGCCATCCCGTTCCGGAGCGAAGTCATGAGTGAAGAATTCGATATCAGCCAGACGATGGCCGCAGAACTCACCGATACGGTAGGTATGCCTGACGTGATCGACTCCGGCGACGAGTTGCCGGAAGGTCTCGACGCCGCCGTCGCGGAATTCGATCTGCATGCCGCTGAAAAGGATCTGGCGTTGCCTACTGACCTTGACGACACCCGCCAAGGCGCACTGGATCGTGAATCTGAGCAGGACGCCATTCGTCAAGGCAAACGCAAGGTGCCCATCGCTGCACTGCACGAAGAGCGCAGCAAGCGTCAGGCGCTCGAGCTGCAGCTACAGGTTCAAGCCCAGCAGTTTCAACAACTCCAGACCCAATGGCAGGCCACACAGCAGGCACAGCAGCAAGCTGCCGAACAAGCGGCCATTCCGGACTTTGATGAAGATCCTCGCGGGTACATCGAGGCCAAGGAACGTCAGTTTGCTCAGGCGCTTAATGAGTTGCAGAACGGCCCCGCTCAACAGCAACAGCAGATCCAAACGGCACACGCGCAGTTGCAGCGAGAAGTCGATGCAATGGCCCCTGTGCTTGTCGAAGTCGAGTCAAGCTTTATGGCTAAGCACCCGGACTACACCGAAGCTTTCAATCATGTGCAGCAGGATGTCGAGGCGAAGCTCCGGCAAATGCACCCTCAAGCCGATCCTGCACAGTTTGGCCTGCTGCGGAGCGCAGCGTTGGTGGCTTTCACGAAGCAGTGCCAGGCCAATGGCGTAAACCCTTGTGAGCACATCTACCAGCGAGCACAGCAGATGGGTTTCAAAGCTGCGAGCCGTGCACCCCGTAGAGAGCCCCCAACCAGCCTGTCCAATGCACACGGTAGTGCTCGCGCCCCAGATGAAAAGAGCGGTGTCTCCGCGTCTGAAATCAGCAGCATGAGCGAGGCCGAGTTCGACAAGTTCTGGGCAGGCATGAAGCGCGGCTCGGCCATTGGGCCGGCGTTTTGAGGAGGGCGTGCCATGGGCGAACTGAGCGGCTACAAGACACGCAGGCGACCCGCCACCACGGCGACAGCACTTGAAGCCATGCTGCGTGACTTCCAGGCTGACGCCGAAGAGCGCGGCAGCGAAGCCACGAAGCAACGGCGGCGGCTCCTGCTGCGTGGCTTCCGTGCCGGGCTGTGGGTGATGGTCGATCGCCCAGACCTAAACGAGGTTGCACAGGCACTGCGGGCTGAGCTGTTCGGGCACCGCTTGCCGGTAGCGCCTGGCGAAGAAAACGAACTGTGCCAATCCGGCACCGATACAGAGGAAGATAGCCATGATTGATAAACGCGATGGCGTGAGCAAAAAGCCAGTGAAGACGCAGGAGTACTTCCCGCAGAGTAACCCTGACCGACCACCCAAGGCCGTACCAGGGAAGAGCGGCGGTAAGAAAGGCAATTGACGGGCGCGCCGCACAAACGAAAGAGGGCGTCTCGGGTAGCACCCTCTATTCGCTGTGCGCTCTCATCCTCTTAAAAGGATAACGCTGCCCTCACGGGCGCGCTCATGCCGCCCCTGTATAGCGTCCAACTTTCCCGCCATAGTATTTTTATGGATACATGGTTCCATAGTGGTTGCTTCGATAATACTCGCCATGCCGAGCGTCGAGTGCTGAATTACTGCTTTAGCTTTGCTGGCATTTTCTTTCATTTGACGAAGATCGTAGTGGACAACCTGTTCTTCGAAGCGCTCCTTGATCAATTTATATTTCGGGACGAGCACTTCAAGAACGGCGTTTCCGTATTCTACGGCCTCTTCTCGCGTGGGTATTTTACCTTTGTGGATCACGGCGTTTCTGAGCTTGGTCATGCTTTGAGGCAATAACGAAGCTGGCTCGTTGCAATAAGTCGCCCATAGAAAAATGAAAGCTCCTAGTTGACGCTCCGACTGACTGGATACTTCTTTCCATGTGACGAGGAAGAGGTCATCAGATCCAGAGGATTTTCCTAGAAAAATCCGAACTGCATACTCATAGAAACGTTCGAGACTGGACGTGAAGGACGAGATCGCCTCCCGGTAATAGCCATCCAGAATCGCATGTGCGCCAATGTCGAATAAGACTTCGAATTTATTCGATTGAAGTACCGTTACCGTGGTATGCCCGAACGCACAGGTAATCTCATAGCACCCATCATCTCTGTACTCGACGAGGTCGATCTCGTCAGCAAAGTGGCCTGGTTCCTGTGAGCATTGCAAACATGGAATAAGCAACCGCATCGTTTTTCCCTTGAGTGGATGACATCTGTGGGCAATACAGTGACGCTACCTATTTGCCATGCTCGTGTACACAAAACACTTTCAGTCACCTCTGTGCTGAAGGCAAAGCTTGGCGATGCCTTGTTTAATGTGCCCGGCGTTCTCCCCAATCGCGTCGAGGGCACCACGCACGTTCTCGCCGACTTCGGTGCGCCCCTGGTTTTCGACCAGCAACGTCAGCCGATTGCCATAGAGCCGCTCGAGGGGGTCAGGCGGAGAGCATTGGGGTGCGACCATGGTTTCGACTCCGTTCGGGGTTGCAGTGAAAGACACAGCAGGCTTATGAAATTTTCGGTTGCTCAGTATCTAGGTATTTTTTGAGAATCTCGCGAGTCATGGAAAGCATTTTCCATCGGATAAGGAAGTCAGTATATTTTGCCTCTACCCAGTTCCCATGGCGCACAGGGTCAGCATAGTCTTTGATGGTTTGCTGAATCTCCACTTTGTTCGTACCCAGTGCTGTGTGCATTTCTTTCCAGCCCGCATCTTTGTCATTCTTAAAAGCGAACGATGACTGGATACTTTCAACTGCCCGATAGCAATAGGTAGCGCAATCGCCTACTTCGTTAATTGCTTGGAGGTAATCGCGCAGTGCCAAGCGAAAAAACACATCTCTCCCTGCCAGTCGGAACGCGCGGTTGAAAACTTCGGTGTGGGTGCTGAAACCCAGCGTTTCTGTGGGTTGGAGCGGATTGCTCGGCCGCACCCCGAAGACATGAGGTGTGCCATTCTCTTCTGTAACCTGAATGAGATCCGCCAAGTATCCTGAACCGTGCGCGAAACCAAGAGCTCCTACAGCAATCAGTGCCATGTCTTCAGCGAAAACTTTGGCAGTGGCCCAGCCGTCAATATCAGGTAGGGTAAGGTTGATGGTGAGTTGGGACGCATCGCAGCTAATCCCAACACTGCCGCCATCCGACATCTTCATACCGATGTGCCCGAATGAAGTGTTCGCCCGCTCCGGCTGAACGCGTCCGGTGACCACATATTTCATTGCTTCCACTCCGTCCTAGGAAACTGGGAGCGTAGCATCTGCAATGTGGTTCAGTGTTCGTTGTAATCAGGCTAAGCGCAGATGTCGTCTGCACGGCGAGCGCGCGTTAGATGCCGCGCCCGAGTCAATCGAGCCAGTCAATACTCACCGTCTTGACCTTTGAACGGCGGCATACCCTCTGGGGCGATGCCGTCTTTGATGTAGTCAGTCCATACGGTGTCAGGCCGTTGATCCCACCAGTCGGGGTTGTCGGAGCACCAGCACTTGCGGTTTGGATTGGTGGAGGGTCTGCCCTCCTTGTCTGGCTTGAAAAGTTGCTTGAAACCCAGCTTTGAGAGCATGGCCGGGAGTGTCTGGGGACTGATCCCATAGGCCTTCATGGTTGATTCATAGGTGGGGATCGCCGCCAGTTGAATGAAGATGCTCTGACAGCGGACGATCTGTTTGGCAAAGGGCCCTTCACGCCCCGCCACACGTTCTTCAAGCCAGTTGATGCCATGCCCCCTCGCGGCCTTCTGCATCGCCCGTGCAGCTTCCGTCTGAGGCACTGGCGCGTACGGATCCCAGTCTTTTGGAAACGTCCATGTCTGCAGCACCTGTGCTAATGCCGGTGCACCTGGCCCGTCGATCCAGTCAATCAAGTCTTTGTAGTATTGGTCGCTTTGGCGCTCGGCCAGACAGCGCAGCACGGCGATCCGCCCATCCTTTTCCATCAACGGCAGCGCGTCTGCGTGGTTGGACGTGATGATGTAGTGAGCGATGTTCTTGATCTCTTTCGACGCGACACCCTTGCCTTCAAATTGCATCGTTGGTTCGGAGATCGTGTTCTTGAATTCCTCCACCGCATCCTTGTCCTTAGGGCCGATCCGTACTTCGTTGATGAAGATGATCCGCTTGTGAAGGATGCTGTCGTTGAACTTGGACGTCAGGATCTTGCTGCTGCCGCTGGTCAGTACCAACGGGGCACCGAAAACTTTTGAGAGAAGTCGGCCGAGGAGGTTTTTGCCCACCCTGCCCTGTTGCGAATACAGCAGCACCGCTGTGGGCATTTTGATTTCAGGCGTCTGATAGAGCTGCGCCAGCCAGCACAGGAAGAACGTCACGCCCACCACGTCGCCACCAGCCAAGTACATCAAGTGATTCGTCAGAATCGTAACGCTGTCTGCAGTTGCTGACGGGTTGGGTTCAGCCATGGTGATTTTCAACTGGTGCCAGCGATTGAACACGTCCGGGCAATCGTCGGCGTCTTGAAACGCGGCCTTGCTCGTAGGCTCCATCACGATGCGACGTACCACACGCCGGTCAGGCTCGTTCCATTGCCACCAGATGTCCCCGGCTGGCGCCTGTTTCCACGTCGTGTTGCCGTCCTTGTCGGCAGCCAGTATCTGGACACCACCATAGTGTTTGGCGCAGTGCTGGCGCATGCCTTCCTTGCAGAACGTATCGCCGCTTTCGATGTGATACGCAACGACCTTGCCTCCGGATGTCAGCAGTACAAAATCCTCGCTGATATAGCGAAGGATCTCGCGGGATTCGTGGTCAATATCTCCCGCCTTAGGTTGCCGATCAGAGGGCTGTGACGCCACCTGCTGACTCTGGCCAACAGGCGCAACTTGTAGGTTGGCGGCGTTCGTGCCGAAAGGTGCCTCTAGATTTGGTACGGGGCCTTCCGGGACATCATCTTCTGCCTGCTGGAGGCTATCCTCACGCGCGGTTCTGGCCTGCTTGGCTGCTGACTGGATCGATTGCACGCATACGGTATCGCCGCGTCGCTGTGCATCCTCCATGGCCTGTTTGGCGCGTACTGCGAGCGCGTCCTGCTCTTCTCCATCGTCGGCAGCCAACGCCGAGTCAAAAGCGGAGAGCCACGTCTCGGCATCCCATACCACAGCTTCATTGGCTGCTGGCTGTGAACCCTCCGCGAAGGCTATGGCGGACGTGGTAGCTGTGGCAGTGATTGATTGTTCGGCCATTGTCAGCACAGAGGGCGCTACGTTTCGCTTGGCCTGAAACTGTGCGGCGAGGTCGAAGATCGACGGCGGCAGTCGAAGACTTGCGGAGGCAGTCGAGCTATAATTACTCATCAGGAAATACCCCTTAACCCCTTCGAGTTCGCGCTCCTTGGGGTTTTCTTTTGTCCGTAGAAAATTCAGGCAGGCTGACTGGCACCGTTAAAGGCAGCCAACGAACTGGGCTCTGGCCGCGCCGCTGCGCGTGCAAGGATCCAAGCATCCACCTCACTCTTCAACCAGGCCACACGTCCGGCGTAACCTCCGGCGCGCGTCATGCCGATCTCCACGGGTGCCGGAAAGTGCCCGGCGCTCACCCAGTTGTCCAGCGTGTTGCGACTGACGCCGATCGCCCGCATCAGGTCGTCCGGATGCAGAAAGATGTCGACGGTCTTGGCGATTTCTCTGGCTCTGGCTCTGCTCATTTCGGGACGCTCCTGCCGGGGTAGCTTTCGGGGTAGATCATCGCGCGGCCAGCAGTAGGAGCCTTGTTTTAGAGCGCCTGTTTGCACCTGTGCCGCAGTTGATTATGAACTCCGTTTTTATTGTCGACGATCACCCGGTCATCCGTCTTGCCGTTCGCATGCTGCTGGAACATGAAGGCTATAAGGTCGTCGGCGAAACCGATAATGGGGTCGATGCCATGCAAATGGTGCGCGAGTGCATGCCTGACTTGATCATCCTCGACATCAGCATCCCCAAGCTCGACGGGCTCGAAGTGCTGGCCCGCTTCAACGCCATGGGTTCCTGCCTGAAAACCCTGGTGCTCACCGCCCAGTGCCCGACCTTGTTCGGCATTCGCTGCATGCAGTCCGGCGCTTCGGGTTACGTGTGCAAGCAGGAAGACTTGAGTGAACTGGTCAGTGCAATCAAGGCAGTACTTTCCGGTTACAACTATTTCCCGAGTCAGGCATTGAATCCTGTACGTAGCGATGACATTCGTTATGCTGAACTTGAATTATTCAAATCGGTCAACGACCGCGAACTCATGGTGTTACAACTATTTGCCCAGGGCCGTACTAACAAGGAAATCGCCAAAGGCATGTTTCTCAGCAATAAAACCGTAAGCACTTACAAAAAACGCTTAATGCAAAAACTCAAAGCCAAATCCCTTGTTGAACTAATCGAAATGGCCAAACGTAACGCACTCGTGTGAGAGCCCGCATGCCCAGTCGTTTAAAGGACTATTTAATAGCGTTGAGTGCAAGCCTGTTGCTGAGCTCAAACGTGTTCGCCATGGTTGGCGAATCACCGGTGTATGCCTTATTCAGTCGCACGACCGGCGAATCGTTATCGGTCACCTTCGAGGCGTCGCAACGACAGTGGTTGCACACCCGCAGCGAACTGGTGCTGGGCACCTCGGCACCGGATTACCCGCCGTTCGACATGACCGTCAGTGGCCGCGATTATGAAGGTCTGACTGCCGACTACGCCGGTTTCCTCAGCGAAGCCACCGGACTGCCGATCCGCATTCAACGATTCCCCTCGCGGGATGCCGCTATTCGCGCGTTGCTGGATGGCCAGGTCGATCTGCTCGGAACGGCGAACGGCTACGAAGCCGGCAACGCCAATCTGGCTCTGTCCGAGCCCTACGCGGTCGACCAGCCGGTGCTGGTGACGCGCGAAGGCGAAACCCGCTCCCTGAGCGAAGGCTTGGCCGGCCTGCGTTTGAGTATGGTTTATCACTATCTGCCGCTGGCCGAGGTCAAGGCGCTGTACCCCAAAGCGCTGATCACCTGCTATCCGTCGTACCAGAACGCAATTAACGCGGTGGCATTCGACCAGGCCGATGTCTTTCTCGGCGACACCCTGTCGACGCACTACATGATCAACAAGGGTTACCTCAACAACGTGCGCATGGCCAACTTCGGCAAACAGGAAGCCCAAGGGTTCAGCTTCGCCGTGCGCCGCAATAATCCGCAGTTGCTGGACGTCATCAACACGGTACTCAAAGCGGTGCCGCGCAGTGTGCGCGAGAACATCGCCAAACGCTGGAGCGCCGGCAGCGACATGTTGCTGACCGATCAGAAACTGCAACTGACCCGCCGCGAAGAGGCCTGGCTCAAGCAGCATCCCGTGGTCAGCGTGCTGGTCAACGAGGCTTACGCGCCGCTGACGTTCTTCGACGGCGATGGCAATTTTCGCGGCATCAGCGCCGACCTGCTGGAGCTGATCCGTCTGCGTACCGGCCTGCGTTTCGACATCCGCCGCAGCCGCAATGATGCCGAAATGGTCAAACAGATCGACAACCACCAGGCCGACCTCATCGCCGCGCTTCTGCCGACCGCCGAGCGCGAAGAGACCCTGACTTTCAGTCGCCCTTATCTGGAAAACTCTTACGTCCTGCTGACCCGCAAGAGTGCGGGCAGCCCGACCAATCTGGGCCAGCTCAAAGACAAACCGATCGCGATTGCGCAAGGCAATCCAATGGTCGAGTACCTGCGCCGCGAATTTCCACGCATCCAGTTGATCGAGACACCGGACACCTTCAGCGCGGTTTCGCTGCTGGCCGAAGGTCATGTTGAAGGCGCGGTGAATTCTCTGGTGATCGCCAACTACTTCATCTCTTCGCGGATTTTCGAGCGGGCGCTGCAGATCACCACCACCATCGGCACCGGTCAGGCTGCCTTTTCTCTGGCCACGGCGCGCGACAATACCGAGCTGAGTTCGATCATCAACAAAGCACTGCTGAGCATCGCCCCCGAAGAACTGGGTGTGATCAATGGTCGCTGGCGCGGCTACACCTCGGCTTCGCAGAACACCTGGCGCAATTATCAACGCCTGTTCTATCAAGTCATCGGTGCTGCCGGCGTGGTTCTGCTGTTGTTGCTGGCGTGGAACGCTTATATGCGCCGCCAGATCAACCAGCGCAAAGCCGCTGAACGGGCGCTCAACGACCAGTTCGAATTCATGCGTTCATTGGTCAACGGCACGCCGCATCCGATCTACGTGCGTGACCGGCAAGGACTGTTGCAAAGCTGCAATGACAGCTACCTCGAAGCCTTCAACGCCAAACGAGAAGACGTGATCGGCAAAAGCGTCATGCAGGGCACGCTGAGCAACGCCTTCGAAGCCCAGGCATTCCAGGCGGATTATCAGCGAGTCATCGCCCAAGGCAAGCCGCTGGTGCTCGACCGTCCCCTGCACATCGGCAATCGGCGGCTGACGATCTATCACTGGATCCTGCCCTATCGTGACTCTAGCGCAGACGTGCAAGGCATCATCGGCGGCTGGATCGACATCAGCGAACGCCGCCAGCTGTTCGAGGAACTGCGCACGGCCAAAGAGCAGGCCGATGATGCGAATCGTGCGAAAAGTACCTTTCTGGCGACGATGAGCCATGAGATCCGCACGCCAATGAATGCGGTCATCGGCATGCTCGAACTGACGCTCAAACGCATGGATCAGCAGCACCCCGATCGCTCATCGATCGACACCGCCTACCATTCGGCCAAGGATCTGCTGGGTCTGATCGGCGATATTCTGGATATCGCGCGAATCGAATCCGGGCGCCTGAGCCTGAGCCCGGAACGGGTCAACCTGGTCGAAACGGTGGCGTCCGTTACGCGCATCTTCGATGGTCTGGCGCGGCAAAAAAACCTGTCACTGCACATGACGTTCAACCCGCCGCAACTGGCGGTCGACGTGCAACTGGATCCGCTGCGGTTCAAGCAAGTGCTGTCCAACCTGATCAGCAACGCGATCAAGTTCACCGAGCATGGCCAAATCAGGATCACTCTCGATCTGATGAAAACCGACGATCCGGCGCGCTCACTCATGCAACTGACCGTACAAGACAGTGGCGTCGGCATCAGCGCCGAAGATCAGCAGCGTCTGTTCGAGCCTTTTGCCCAAGCGGAGAACAGCGCTCAGCAAGCCCGCAGCGGCGCGGGTCTGGGTCTGGTGATCAGTCGCAGCCTGTGCGAAATGATGGGTGGAAAACTGCAGTTGAGCAGCCATCCCGGGATCGGCACTCAGGTGTGTATTTCCCTGCCATTGGAAACATTCCCCGCCGAAGTGATCACCCGCAAAGCCGAGCCGCCGATCAAGGCATCACTCGCCCCACTCAACGTATTGGTGGTGGATGATCACCCGGCCAATCGTCTGCTGATGTGTCAGCAACTGGAGTTTCTGGGGCACCAGTGCAGCCTCGCCGAAAACGGCAGCAGCGGACTGGACATGTGGAAAGCAGGTCAATTCGATCTGGTGATCGCCGACTGCAACATGCCGTTGATGAACGGCTATGACCTGACCCGCGCGATACGCCTGCATGAGCAGCAGAACCACAGCCCGCCGTGCACGGTGCTGGGTTTCACCGCGAATGCTCAACCCGAGGAAATCCTGCGCTGTAAACAGGCCGGGATGGACGACTGCCTGTTCAAACCCTTGAGCCTGAGCCAACTGAGCCACTGGGTGGACGGCATCACCCCGGCACCCCAAGCGCCGGCATTCAACCTGCAAAGCCTGAACTTGCTGACCGGCGGCAACCCTGCACAGGGCCGGCGATTGTTGGCCGAGTTGCTCAAAAGCAGCCGCCTCGACCGTGAAGAATTACTCGCGCTGTCGCCGCAGAACGACTGCCAGGCATTGGCGCTGGTCGCCCACAAGATCAAAGGCGCGGCACGCATTGCACAGGCTTCGCGAGTGATCGAATGCTGCGACGCACTGGAACAAGCCTGCAACCAGGCAATGTCGGCAGACGAGATTGCGCGGCGCTGTGCGGCGAGCAATCAGGTGATGCTCGAACTGGAGCAGGCGTTGCAGCAACAATTGGCATTGGCCGACCAAGGCAAAATGACTGTGCCTTAACTATGCTTGGGCGCTGAGCAGTGAGTTAAACCTTTTGGAGAGCCAGAAATGCCCAGCCCACTGCGCCCGGAACAACGCCGGTTCCCTCTGCATGTGCACATCAGCGTCATGTTTACGTTTCTATTGCTGCTTACCGGTGTGATCCTGGGACTGTTCAATTACCGACAGACCACGCAGATCATCCTCTCGAGCAGCGAAAAACTGTTCAACCGCATCGAACAGGATGTACGCGTCGACCTGCACGCCACCTATCAGCCAATTCGCCATCTGCTCAGCCTGCTGGCAGACAACCCAGCCACACAGGCCTTGGCGCTGGATCAGCGCCTGCCTTTGCTCAGGCCATTCAGCCAGTCACTGACGGACAATCCGGATCTGGCCTCGCTGTATCTGGGTTATGCAAACGGTGACTTCTTCATGGTGCGACCGTTGCGCAATGGTGCTTTGAAAACCCTGCTCAAAGCACCGGAGGCCGCAGCGTTTCAGGTCTGGAGCATTGAGCACGGTGCCGATGGCCCGCCACGGTCGCAATCGCTGTTCTTTGATCAATCGCTCACGCCGATCACCCGGCAGGACAACCCCGAAGACCTTTATGACCCGCGTACCCGCGCCTGGTTTACCAGCGCCCGACAGCAGGCCGAGCAAATCACCACCGAACCCTACGTATTTTTCTCCACCCACAATGTCGGCACCACCCTCGCCCGGCGCAGTGGCGAAAACGCCGTAATCGGCGCCGACCTGACGCTGGAAGCGCTGTCCGCGACCCTGACCAAACACGTGGTCACCCCGGCCACCGAAATCGCCTTGTTCGATGCCGACGGCAATGCCGTGGCCTACCCCGACAGCAGCCGTCTGATCGTCGACGATCGCACCGCACGGCTGGCCAAGGTGACTGATCTCAGTCCGCAATTGCATGCGTTGCTGTCCGGCGCGCACAAAGGCAATCGCCTGGAATCCGAAGGTCGCCAATGGATCGTCGCCCGCAGCAGCATGCAGGAAGGTGGGCCGCGCGGTCTGCAATTGGCCTTGCTGGTGCCAGAGGACGAGTTGCTGGTCGACGCCTATCGCATGCGCTGGCAAGGTGCGCTGATTACCCTCGCGACGTTATTGCTGTGCCTGCCGCTGGGCTGGTTGATCTCACGAATTCTGGTCAAACCCCTGCACGCGCTGGTCAAGGAGGCCGACGCGATCCGCAGTTTCGATTTCAATTTCCCCCTGACCCGACGCTCACCGGTGCTGGAAGTCGATCAGTTGAGTGTGTCGATGGCGCGAATGAAAGACACGCTGGCGAGTTTCTTCCGCATCACCGACAGCCTTTGTGCCGAAACCCGATTCGCGCCGCTGTTACAGCGAGTGCTGTTCGAAACCGTGCAGATCGCCCAGGCTCAGGCAGGCTTGATCTACCTGCGCGAAAGCGACGGTAATCGAATGGAACCTTACGGGATGGTCATCGACGGCACCGCGCAAACCCTCGAAGATTTCGATATTCAGGGCCACGACCTGCAGGCACATCAAGGTCCGGCATGGTTTCAAGAGCTGGCACACGCCGACAACGTGGTGAGCAACCTGGGTTTCGAACAGGCCGGCGACCTGCAAAAAGTCTTGCTCGCGATGGCTTCGCCGCGCGTGCACCTGATCGGCATTCGCCTGCGCAACCGCCACAACGAAACCATCGGCCTGCTGATCTTGCTGGTGAACGACAGCGGCACGTCCGCCGACCTGGAAAAACTGCGACCGGATCGCATCGCCTTTCTCCAGGCCGTGTCCGGCGCCGCCGCGGTGAGCATCGAAAGCCAACGGTTGCAGGCCAAGCAGAAACAACTGCTGGACGCCTTCATTCAATTGCTGGCCGGCGCCATCGACGCAAAAAGTCCCTACACCGGCGGCCATTGCCAGCGCGTGCCGGAACTGACTCTGATGCTCGCTCATGCGGCGGCAGCCAGTCACGCCCCAGCCTTCAAGGCCTATCAACCCAGCGAAGATGAATGGGAGGCGCTGCACATTGCCGCGTGGCTGCACGATTGCGGCAAGGTCACGACGCCTGAATACGTGGTCGACAAGGCCACCAAACTGGAGACCATCAACGACCGTATCCATGAGATTCGCACGCGCTTTGAGGTGCTCAAACGCGATGCGTGGATCAGCTACTGGCAAGCACTGGCCATGGGCGGAAACGAAGCACAGCTCAGCGTTTTGCGCGACACCACGTTGTTGGCACTCGATGAAGATTTCGCCTTCGTCGCCCGCTGTAATCTGGGCAGTGAGGCGATGGCCGAAGCGGATCTGCAACGACTGAATGAGCTGGGCCAGCGCACATGGATGCGCACACTCGACGATCGTTTGGGGGTGTCATGGGAAGAAAACCGTCGCCAGTCGCGAACCTCGGCGCCGACTCTGCCAGTGCGGGAAAAACTGCTTGCGGACAAGCCCGAACACTTGCTCGAACGCGCCGACAGTGAGCTGATTCCGGAAGACAATCCGTGGGGTTTCAAACTCGACGTGCCGCGCTACAAATACAACCGCGGCGAGTTGTACAACCTGAGCATCACCCGCGGCACGCTGACCCGCGAAGAGCGTTACATCATCAACCATCACATGGTGCAGACGATCCTGATGCTCAGCCACCTGCCCTTCCCCGGGCATCTGGACAGCGTCGCGGAAATCGCCGGCGGCCATCATGAAAAAATGGACGGCACCGGTTATCCGAAACGTCTGAAACGCGAAGAAATGAGCCTGCCGGCACGGATGATGGCGATTGCCGATATTTTCGAGGCACTGACGGCGGCAGATAGGCCTTACAAAAAGGCCAAATCCTTGAGCGAGGCGCTGAATATCATGGCGACGATGAGCCACGAGTCGCACATTGATCCTGAGCTGTTCGGCCTGTTCATCAACGAAGGCGTGTATTTGCAGTACGCCACGCGCTTTCTTGATCCGCAGCAGATCGATGCGGTGGATCCCGCCAGCCTGCTCCGCAAGGCTGGCGTCAGCGCATGATCAGCAGTCGGTCAGGCGCAGGAAAATCGCCGCCAGTTGCTCGATGCCAGCCTGATCGTCAGCGCCAAAACGCGCCAGCTTCGGGCTGTCGAGGTCAAGCACGCCAATCAGGCGGCCGTCCTTGACCAACGGCACGACCAGTTCACTGTTCGACGCGCTGTCGCAAGCGATATGGCCGGGAAACGCGTGAACGTCTTCAACTCGCTGCGTCTGCAAGGTTGTTGCCGCCGCGCCGCAGACACCGCGACCAAACGGAATGCGCACGCAAGCGATCTGCCCTTGAAACGGGCCGAGCACCAGCTCTTCGTTGCGGTTGAGGTAGAAACCCGCCCAGTTCAGGTCATCGAGCTGGTTAAACAGGAACGCCGAAAACTGCGCGGCGTTGGCGATGAAATCGCGTTCGTCCGCCAGCAGCGATTCCAGTTGCGCGGCCAACATGCCATAGCCTTCGAGACCCTGGCCGCTTTGTTGCAAATCAATCATGCCTTGTGCTCCAACAATTTCAGTCCCACCCAGTAGCGGGCGAATTGGTACGCGCAACGTCCGTTGCGATTGCCGCGGCCAGTGGCCCAACGCACGGCGAGGATGTCCAGCTCTTCGTCGCGCTGCCAGCTCAGATTGGCCTTGGCTGCCAACTGGCCGATCCAGTGTTCAACGACGTCGAGGAAGTGTTCTTGGGTGAATGGGTAGAACGACAGCCACAGGCCAAAGCGATCCGACAGAGCAATCTTGTCCTCCACCGCTTCGCTTGGGTGCAACTCACCGTCGACGCGTTTCCAGTTTTCGTTGTCGCTTTCCTTCTCCGGCACCAGGTGGCGACGGTTCGATGTGGCGTACAACAAGACATTGTCCGGCGCCTGTTCCAGCGAGCCGTCCAGCACGCTTTTCAACACGCGGTAATCGCCTTCGCCGGACTCGAACGACAAGTCATCGCAGAACAACACAAAGCGCTGTGGCAGTTTGCCGATCTGCTCGACCACGCGCGGCAGGTCGGCCAGATGATCGCGCTCGATCTCGATCAAACGCAGGCCGGCTGGGGCGTGTTCCGCCAGCAATGCGCGCACCAGCGAGGATTTACCAGTGCCACGCGAGCCCCACAACAAGGCGTGGTTGGCCGGCATGCCGTCGAGGAATTGCTCGGTATTGCGGCCCAGTTGTTCGAGCTGACGGTCGACGCCGATCAGGTCGGACAGACGCATGTCGAGGCTGACTTCCAGCGGCAGCAAATAACCGCTGCGCCCGTCACGCTGCCAGCGCGCGGCCAGGCAAGTGTTCCAGTCGATCACCGGACGCGGTGCCGGCAACAACGGTTCGATCCGCGCCAGAACCGACTCGGCGCGTTCAAGAAAAGCATTCAATCGGGAATCCACGTCTTTTCCTCGGGCTCGTTCACAGTGATGATGGCGATCCAGCCACGACACACAGACTTAAAGTCCCGCACCCAGCCTTGTTACAAGGCGATTCGGGAACCTCGGTATCCATACATGATCGACTATGCTTGAGCAGCGAAGGGAAACGGAAGTGGTTCAACACCCCATGGATATCAAATTCACCCAACGGCTGTCGTACAAGCAAGCCAAGCTTACTGTGCTGGTCGGGTTCATTCTGGGCACGCTGCTCAGCCTGCTGCAAATCGGCATCGATTATGCCAGTGAAGACGCTTCCATCAACCGTGAAATCCTGTCTTTGCTGGAAATCAGCCACAATCCGGCGTCTCGCATCGCTTACAACATCGACGCCGAACTGGCCCAGGAACTCACCCTCGGCCTGCTGCGTTCGCCGGCCATCATTTCCGCGCAACTGACCGATAACAACGATACGGTACTGGCCAGCGTCAAACGTCCCGAGCTGCAAAGCGGCTACCGGATGATCAGCGACGCCCTGTTCGGCGCCAAACGCCAGTTCGAAGACCGCCTCTACCTCGACCACCTGCCCACCGAATCGCTAGGGGTGCTGAGCCTTGAAGTCGACACCTATGCCTTTGGCAGCCGCTTTCTGCGCCGGGCGGAAATCACCTTGCTCAACGGTTTCGCCCGCAGCCTGATTCTTACCGGCATTCTGCTCGCGCTGTTCTATGTGATGCTGACCAAGCCATTGGTGCGGGTGATCCGCGAACTCAGCAGTCGCGACCCGCGCAGCGCAGAACCGACAACTCTGGAATGCCCCGCCGGGCATGCCAATGACGAAATTGGCGTGCTGGTCAAAGTCGCCAATCAGCAATTCGAAAACATCGCCACGGAAATTCAGCAGCGCCGCAACGCGGAAAACCGCCTGACCGATTACCTCAGCCAACTGGAAACCATCGTTTCCTCGCGCACCGCTGAACTCAAAGCGATCAACACGCGGCTCAGCCAATCCAATCAGGAGCTCGAAGTCGCCCGCAGCACCGCGTTGGACATGGCCGAGGCACGCTCGGCATTTCTGGCCAACATGAGCCATGAAATCCGCACGCCGCTCAACGGCTTGCTGGGGATGATCGCGCTATCGCTGGACGGCCCGCTGAATGCCGAACAGCAACAACAACTGGCGATCGCCCACGACTCGGGCAAAGTGCTGGTGGAATTGCTCAACGATATTCTCGATCTGTCGAAATTCGATGCCGGGCAACTGGAGCTCGAACACATTCCGTTCGACCTCGGTGCGCTGGTCGAGGACACCGCCAATCTGCTCTCACAGAATGCTGCGCCGAGCGTCGAGCTGACCTGCCTGATTGATCCGCACTTCCCCGCCCTGGTACTCGGCGATCCGACCCGGGTTCGGCAGATCGTCAGCAACCTGCTGTCGAACGCGTTGAAGTTCACCCGTTTCGGTCGCGTCGATGTGCGCTTGTCGGCCTATAAGGATGGCGTGCGCATCGAAGTCTGTGACACCGGGATTGGCATCGCGCAGGAAGCGCAGGTGAAAATCTTCCAGCCGTTTACTCAGGCTGGCGCTGGCATCACTCGGCAATATGGCGGCACCGGGCTGGGTCTGGCATTGACCTACAACCTGTGCGAAGCCATGCAGGGCCGTCTGACGATCAGTTCGGAAGCCGGTTTCGGCAGCCAGTTCTGCGCCGAATTGCCGCTGCCCAGCCATACCCGCGCGATCGCTCCGGCACCGCTGCACGGCAAAGTCCTCGCCATCACCGCTGGCAGCAGTGGCCTGGCGGAACTGCTGAAAAGTTTGCTGCCGGGCTGGGGCATCGAATACGACCAGTGCACGATTGATGATTCATTGCTGGGCCGCACGCCTGACGTATTGATCACCGATTGCCCGGAATGCCTGTTCGGCCTGCGCCCCACCATTGAGGCGCCGATTTTACTGGTCACCGCTTATGGCAGTTTTCTGCCCAGCGAAGAAGCCGCGGCGCTGGCGCCACTGCAGCAGCAGGCGCGACCGCTGGCTCGCAACGCGCTGTATCAGAATCTGCGCAGAACCTTGCAAGCGGACATCACCGACGTCGGTGACACACCTCTTGAGGCTGCACCCTCGCTTCGACGCGCTCGGGTTCTGTTGGTCGAGGACAACCCGGTCAATCAACTGGTGGCCAAAGGCATGCTCGGCAAGCTTGGCTGCGAAGTGGTGGTCGCGGCTCACGGTGCCGAGGCGTTGGATCAACTGGAATTCCATGATTTCGACATGGTGCTGATGGACTGCAACATGCCGGTGATGGACGGTTACGAAGCAAGTCGGCAGATTCGTCAAAGCGGGCGTTGGCCACAATTGCCGATCGTCGCCCTGACCGCCAACGCCATGTCCGAAGAGCGAGAACGCTGCCGCGCGGCGGGCATGAGCGACTATCTGGCCAAACCGTTTCGCCGCGAAGAACTGGCAGCGCTGCTTGATCAATGGGTGCCAGTTACGCCAAAGCCTTGATCTGCCCGAGCAAGTGATCGAGGCCGTTGCGCAATTCGTTGAGCCGATCAAGATCCACGCCGCTGTCGCACAACAATTTTGCTTTGAGCGGCCCGACCTGCTCGCGCAATGCTTGCCCGGCGGCGGTCAGGCTCAAATGCACCTCACGCTCATCGCGGGCCGAACGCTGGCGCTGCACCCATTGCATTTGCTCCAGACGCTTGAGCAACGGCGTCAGCGTCCCGGAATCCAGTGCCAGACGTTCGCCCAGCGCTTTCACCGTCGGTTGCTCCGGGGCGCTTTCCTGCCATTCCCACAACACCAGCATCACCAGATATTGCGGGTAGGTCAGACCGAGTTGATCGAGCATCGGCTTGTAGGCGCGAATCACTGCGCGGGATGCGGCGTACAGCTTGAAACACAACTGGTTGTCGAGCTGCATCGAATCGACGGACAGGCTGTTCATTTCAGCAGCGCTTCGATCTCGCCGTTCAGATCCTGTGGTTTGGTGGTCGGGGCGAAACGCTTGACCAGTTGACCATCCTTGCCGATCAGGAACTTGGTGAAATTCCACTTGATGCCCTGCGAACCCAGCAGACCCGGCGCGCGCTTTTTCAATTGCACGAACAGCGGATGCGCATCAGCACCGTTGACGTCGATCTTCTTGAACAGCGGGAAACTCACGCCGAAATTCAGCTCGCAGAACTCACTGATCGCGCCTTCATTGCCCGGCTCCTGCTTGCCGAACTGATTGCACGGAAAGCCCAGCACCACTAGGCCCTGATCCTTGTAGGTCTGCCACAGTTCTTCGAGGCCTTTGTATTGCGGGGTGAAACCGCACTTGCTCGCCGTGTTGACCACCAGCACCGCTTTACCGGCGTAGTCGGCGAGGGTCTTTTGCTCACCCTTGATGGTTGTGCACGGGATATTCAGCAGGTTGTCGCTCATGGGTCGGGCTCCGCAGGAAGTGGCAAAGGGCAAACATAGCGAGCAATTAAATTGTGTGCAATTTAATTTATCGGATTACACCCCTGTAGGAGCTGCCGAAGGCTGCGATCTTTTGACGTTGTTTTTTAAAGCAAGATCAAAAGATCGCAGCCTTCGGCAGCTCCTACAGGGGTTTTATCGTGAAGTTACTCGCGTGGTTCGAGGTTCAGGCACACCGAATTGATGCAATACCGCAGACCGGTCGGCGGCGGGCCGTCCGGGAACACGTGGCCCAGGTGCGCGTCGCAGCGAGCGCATTTCACTTCAGTGCGAATCATGCCGTGAGTGGTGTCACGTATTTCGGTCATCGCGCTTTCGCCGATGGGCGCGTAGAAGCTCGGCCAGCCGCAGCCGGAGTCGAATTTGGTCTTGGAATCGAACAGTGGCTCATTGCAGCACACGCAATGATAAACACCGTCGGTTTTGGTCGCATTGTACTTGCCGGAGAACGGTCGTTCGGTCGCACTGAGACGGCAAACGTTGTACTGCTCGGGGTCGAGCATCTCACGCCATTCTTCCAGGGTTTTTTCCAACTTTTCCATCATCACACCTCAGCGGCTGAAAAAGCCCGATCTGTACCTTTTCCACGGATCGAGCGGCACGTATGATTGCGCCTCATTTGATGCCAGTCTGGCAGCCGCGTTACATGCACTCAAACGGATTTTTTGCAGCGTCACGTTCCGGCACCCGGTTGGCATGCAAACGCAGGAATCCCAGTACGGTAGTTCATACAGCGTCTGGATCGTTCATTTTCGGGATCACATCGCCATGCAGTTCAGCAAATCGAACAAGCTCGCCAACGTCTGCTACGACATTCGCGGCCCGGTGCTCAAGCACGCCAAACGTCTGGAAGAGGAAGGCCAGCGCATCCTCAAGCTGAATATCGGCAACCCGGCACCGTTTGGTTTCGAGGCGCCGGACGAAATTCTTCAGGATGTGATCCGCAACCTGCCAACCGCGCAAGGCTACAGCGATTCCAAAGGCCTGTTCAGCGCGCGCAAAGCGGTGATGCAGTACTACCAGCAAAAGCAGGTTGAAGGTGTCGGCATCGAAGACATCTACCTGGGCAACGGCGTGTCCGAGCTGATCGTGATGTCGCTGCAGGCGCTGCTCAACAACGGCGACGAAGTGCTGGTGCCGGCCCCGGACTATCCGCTGTGGACGGCGGCCGTGAGCCTGGCGGGTGGTAACGCCGTGCATTACCTGTGCGACGAAGGCGCCGACTGGTTCCCGGATCTGGCCGACATCAAGGCCAAAATCACCCCGAACACCAAAGCGATGGTGATCATCAACCCGAACAACCCGACCGGCGCGGTGTATTCCAAGGAAGTGTTGCTGGGCATGCTGGAAATCGCCCGCGCACACAACCTGGTGGTGTTCTCCGACGAAATCTACGACAAGATTCTGTATGACGACGCGGTGCACATCTGCACCGCTTCGCTGGCCCCGGATCTGCTGTGCCTGACCTTCAATGGTCTGTCGAAGTCCTACCGCGTGGCCGGGTTCCGCTCGGGCTGGATCGCCATCTCCGGGCCGAAACACAACGCGCAGAGCTACATCGAAGGCATCGACATGCTGGCGAACATGCGTCTGTGCGCCAACGTGCCGAGCCAGCACGCGATTCAGACCGCACTCGGCGGCTATCAGAGCATCAATGATCTGGTGCTGCCGCAAGGGCGTCTGCTGGAACAACGCAACCGTACGTGGGAATTGCTCAACGACATTCCGGGCGTGAGTTGCGTCAAGCCGATGGGCGCGCTGTACGCGTTCCCGAAAATCGATCCGAAAGTCTGTCCGATCCATAACGACGAAAAATTCGTCCTCGACCTGCTGCTCTCCGAGAAGCTGCTGGTGGTGCAAGGCACGGCGTTCAACTGGCCGTGGCCGGATCACTTCCGCGTGGTCACCCTGCCGCGCGTCGATGATCTGGAAATGGCCATCGGCCGCATCGGCAACTTCCTCAAGTCCTACCGCCAGTAATAGGCCAGCAGTGCGCAACGCCCCGAACGTTGCGCACTGTCTGATTCGGCAACACTTCTGCGCCCCACCCTTTGCGTACGCCTTCTACACTTGCGACTCGTACCGATCACGTGCGTCTGACGTAGTCGCGACGGGTCGCGGCTGTTTGTCATCCCTGTCGGTTTACGTTGTGGGAAATGAACCTTGCACCGAAGAATTCACTGTAGGACACAGTTTGAAATAGTCACTCAGTTGAATAGCCCGCTGCAGCACCTTATATACCCCGCAGTACGCTACATCTTTAGCTTGAGGAGATTTCTACAACCATGATGCGCATCCTGCTGTTTTTGGCCACTAACCTGGCGGTCGTGCTGATAGCCAGCATCACCCTGAGCCTGTTCGGCTTCAACGGGTTCATGGCGGCCAACGGGGTTGATCTCAACCTTAGTCAGCTGCTGGTTTTCTGTGCGGTCTTTGGTTTTGCCGGTTCGCTGTTCTCGCTGTTCATCTCCAAGTGGATGGCGAAGATGAGCACCAGCACCCAGATCATCAGCCAGCCACGCACCCGGCATGAGCAATGGCTGCTGCAAACCGTCGAGCAATTGTCCCGCGAAGCCGGGATTAAGATGCCCGAAGTCGGTATTTTCCCGGCCTACGAGGCGAACGCCTTCGCCACCGGCTGGAACAAGAACGACGCGCTGGTCGCGGTCAGTCAGGGCTTGCTCGAGCGTTTTTCGCCCGATGAAGTGAAGGCCGTGCTGGCTCACGAAATCGGCCACGTGGCCAACGGTGACATGGTCACGCTGGCGTTGATCCAGGGCGTGGTGAACACCTTCGTGATGTTCTTTGCACGGATCATCGGTAACTTCGTCGACAAAGTGATCTTTAAAAACGAAGAAGGCCAAGGCATCGCCTACTACGTGGCGACCATTTTCGCCGAACTGGTGCTGGGCATTCTGGCCAGCTCGATCGTCATGTGGTTCTCGCGTAAACGCGAATTCCGTGCTGACGAAGCCGGTGCACGTCTGGCCGGTACCAGCGCCATGATCGGTGCCCTGCAGCGTCTGCGCGCCGAACAGGGTCTGCCGGTGCATATGCCGGACACCCTGAATGCCTTCGGCATCAACGGTGGCATCAAGCAGGGCTTCGCGCGCATGTTCATGAGCCACCCGCCGCTGGAAGAGCGTATCGACGCCCTGCGCCGTCGCGGTTAAACCCGGCGCAGCAAGCCAGTCGCAGTAACAAACAAAAAGGCCCGTATCTCACGATACGGGCCTTTTTTTGTCCGGGTTTTGCGATCAGCCAGCGATGGCGCGATCCACCGAGAGTTTGCCGGCGCCTTCGATCAGTACTGCGAGGCTGCCACCGAGCAGGGCCAGGGCAAATTCGTAACCGTTGTTGGCCATGAACAAACCGTTGCTGATGTGTACGGTGAAGATCGCCACCAGCGACAGGAAGGTCAGGCCCAGCGCCGCCGGACGAACCAGCAAACCGATGATCAGCGCCAGACCGGCGAAGAACTCGGTACCACCCGCCAAGGTTGCCATCAGGTAACCCGGGTGCAGACCGATGCTGTCCATGTATTGCGCGGTGCCGGACAAACCGTAACCACCGAACAGTCCAAACAGCTTTTGCGAACCGTGAGCCGCGAAGATCACACCGACAGCGATGCGCAGGATGGTCAGACCGTAACCGGCGCGGGTGAACAGGACTTTGTTAATCAGTGAGCTCATGGAAGCATTCCTTGTTTTGCGAGAAGTGTGTGTTGGTTGGCCGCTATATTAATCAGTTAATTTCATGATAAAAGCGCAATTATTCCGCCATAACAATCAAATTATTAGATCATTTGCGTGAGGCTACTTTTTGTCCTCCGGGCTCCAACGACTCCCGCTCCCGGTCGAACGCCAAGTAATACTTGTTCACGCTATTAACATAGCTGACCGGCCCCATTCCCACCTGCTCCATGGCAATGCGCTCGACCTGGAAGAACCACTGATTGGGATTCAAACCGCGCCGCCGCGCTTCGGCGCGCATGCCTTGCACCCGCTCCGGGCCGATGTTGTAAGCCGCGAGCGTGAAGGCCATGCGCTCGCGCTCGTTGAGCTTGGGACTGTTGAAGAACTTGCGCCGGATCATCGCGAGGTATTTGGCCCCGGCCTGCACATTGGCATCGAGATTCTGAATATTGTCGACGCCGACGCGTTGCGCGGCGGACGGGGTGATCTGCATCAGCCCGGTTGGGCCACTGCCGCTGCGCGCATTGGGTTGCAGCGCGGACTCCTTGAACGCCAGCGCCGCCAGATTCAGCCAATCCATTTTTTGCGCGTCAGCGTGTTTTTGCAGGGTCGGGCGCAGTTTTTCCAGACGCTGGCGATCAGCCTTGGCCAACGGATAGTGAACTTGATAGAGGCGACGGTAGATGCGCAGAAACGCCGCATCTTCGTTGGACGGCTTTTTGTAGCCGGTCAAGAAGCGATCAATGCTCGCCCGCAACATCGAGGCGTCGCGGCGGACGAACCAGTACTCTTCGCCAGGCTCGCTGATCATCAACTGCCGATCAAAACGCAATTTCGGCAGGATCTTGCCCCAACGCTCGGCGATGGGTTGCTCGACGATGGTCAGGTGGAAAATCCCGCCCTGCACCATTTCCAGCACGTCTTCGACCGCCAGCGTCGGATCGACCCATTCGATCTTGATCGGCGCGAGTTTGTGCAGCGCCAGTTTCTGATTCAGCTGGCTGACGGCCTCCCCCGCTGCGCTGCCAGTCGGCAAGGCGAGGGTTTTACCGGAGAGTTGTTCAACCTTGGTGTAGCGTCGCTCGCCCTTGATGCCGACCAGGATCAGCGGCACGTTGCTGGCGATCGGTTCGCTGCTGGCCACCGCGTGACCCGGTTGCAGGTCGAGCAATTCTCCCGGCGCCACCAGATCACCTTCGCCACGCTGTAACGCGCCGAGCAATTGATCCTTGGATTTTGGAATGATCTTGAGGGTGATTTCCTGACCGTCACGGGCGTGACCGTTGAGGTATTGCTCGAAGGCGCGCAAGCGATGGTATTCGACGCCGATCGCCTGGCCCTGGACTTCACCGGAGCTGTTGCGGCTCTGGTTGACCAGCACCCGCAACACGCGACTGCTGCGGATCTCCGAGAGATCGCGCACCTTGGCGGCCGGCACGGCTTGCAGCGGCCCGGGCAGGCGCGCAACCGCCGTCATCGGCAGCAGCAGCGATCCACACAACAGCAACAAAACCGAGGGACGAACCATCCACTCTCCGGAAAGAATACGGGGCAATTTCACCGCTGAACGGTCGAAATCACCGACGAAAACAGAGCGCCTGGAGCGCTGGCAAGGTGCGAGAGACTGGCACAGCGTTGGCATTGCTGCCAATCAGACGGGTCTCGCGGCATCAAAAGACAGCTTTAACTCGTTGTAGTTCTTGGCTTTTCTTATGAATCTACAGCTCTGGTATGCTTTCCGGCCTTCGGCCCGAGGTAGCAACCATGCAACTCATCGATATCGGCGTCAACCTGACCAACCCAAGTTTCGCCGACAAACACCAGGCCGTACTCGACCGCGCCTACGCCGCCGGGGTCTGCCAACTGGTGCTGACCGGCACCAGCGTCGAGGGTAGCGAACAGGCGCTGGAGCTGTGTCATCAACTGGATGAGAGCGGTCAACGGCTGTTCGCCACCGCCGGCATTCACCCACATTCGGCCAGTGACTGGAGCGCTGACAGCGCGGGGCGTTTGCGCAGTTTGCTGAAGGAATCGAACGTGGTCGCGGTGGGCGAATGCGGGCTGGATTTCAATCGCGATTTTTCCCCGCGTCCGCAGCAGGAGAAAGTCTTGGAAGAACATTTGGCGCTGGCCGTCGAGCTGCAGTTGCCGGTGTTCCTGCATGAGCGCGATGCCAGTCAGCGACTACTGGAGATACTGAAAGGCTTCCGCGATCAGTTGCCTGCCGCAGTGGTGCATTGCTTTACCGGTGAGCAAAAAGCGCTGTTCAGTTATCTCGACATGGATCTGCACATCGGCATTACCGGCTGGATCTGCGACGAGCGTCGGGGCACGCATCTGCATCCGCTGGTAAAAGAGATCAAACGCGGAAGGCTGATGCTGGAAAGCGATGCGCCTTATTTGTTACCGCGTACGTTGCGACCGAAACCGAAGAACGGGCGTAATGAGCCGGCGTATCTGACGGAGGTGTTGCGCGAGGTTGCTCTGCATCGCGGGGAAACCGGGGAAGAGCTGGCTGCGCACACCACCGCGTGCGCCCGCGCATTCTTCAATCTCCCAACTTTGGTGTAAGCCGCAAAAGATCGCAGCCTTCGGCAGCTCCTACAGGGTGTACACCTTCCCAATGTAGGAGCTGCCGCAGGCTGCGATCTTTTAATCTTTTGACCCACATCAAATCCAGATCCCTCCGTAGCGGCACAATACTGGCACCTTGCCAATGCTGTTTCCGCTATCAGAGAAAACCTCCATGGGTGCCTGGCTTAGCAATATCTCGCTGAAATATAAATTCTGGGCGGTCAACGCGGTCGCCTTCGTCACCACGTTGTTGTTGGTGTTGTACGCCGTACACCTCGAACAACAGGCGCGCAGTCATGCGTCAAAGGCCTCCGCGCAGGCCCAGGCGCAGTTGCTCAAGGCCTGGCCGGTCGGGCAAGCGCTACCCAAAGCCGATCAAGTGCTGACCTTCAAACGCGGTGAAGCGCCGCGCCTCAACGATCAACCGTTATTGGAAATCGCCGACAGCAACGGCTGGATCGAGATCAACCCGATGCCATTGTTCGGCAAAAACCCGTTGATGGGCGCCGAGGTGTTCAGCCGTGCCGACGGTCAACGCGTCGCCGTGATCGCTTATGGCCCGAGCCTGGCGCAGGTATTCGATGAGCGTTTCGCCAACTTCGCCGTGGCCGTCTTGATCCTGATGCTGGCCATGCTCGGCGCCTCACAACTATTGATCCGCTTCCTGCTCAGCCAACTCAACACCCTGAAAGACGTGATGCTGCACGTCGAGAAAAGCGGCGACCTCTCGGCCCGCGTGCCATTGGCCTGCACAGATGAAGTCGGGCAGATGGCCAGTGCGTTCAACGCGATGCAGGCGGGTTATCAGCGTGTGGTCACCACTGTCGCCAACACCGCGCGGCAATTGGATGTCGGCGCGGCGCGGCTGGCGGCGAGCATGGACGAAGTGCGTCACGGCATGCTCGGCCAGCAGAGCGAAACCGATCAAGCGGCCACGGCGATCAATGAAATGACCGCCACGGTCTATCACATCGCCCAGCACGCGGGTGCCACCCGCGATTTGTCGCAGACCGCTGACGGTCTGGCCGGCAGTGGTCAGCAAGTGGTGGCGCGGGTGCAGCATTCGATCGCCGGTCTGTCCAGCGGCGTGCAGCAGACGGCCGAAATGATTCAACGCCTGGCTGAGGACAGTCAGAAGATCAACGGTGTGGTCAGCGTGATTCACAGCATCGCCGAGCAGACCAATCTGCTTGCTCTCAATGCTGCCATCGAGGCTGCGCGTGCGGGGGAAATGGGCCGTGGTTTTGCGGTGGTCGCTGATGAAGTGCGCCACCTCGCGAAACGTGTGCAGGCTTCGACTGATGAGATCACCACGATGGTGTCGGCTTTGCAGGCCGGCACGCGCGATGCGGTGGATTTCATGCAGGAGAGTTCGTATAAGGCCGACGATTGTGTGCAGCAGGCGCAGGAAGCTGGCGCGGCGCTGGCCGAGATCACCGGCGCGGTGGCGCAGATGCGCGAGAGCAATACGCAGATCGCCGTGGCGGCTGAGCAGCAGAGTCAGGTTGCCGAGGAGATGAATCGGGCGGTGGTGAGCATTCGCGATGTGACCGAGAACACCGTGCAGCAGACGGTGGATTCGGCGACGACCAGTAATGAGTTGGCGACGTTGGCTGGGGAATTGAGCAAGGCGATTGGGCAGTTGAAACTCTGAGGATCAAAAGATCGCAGCCTTCGGCAGCTCCTACAGGTGTACACCTTTCAATGTAGGAGCTGCCGAAGGCTGCGATCTTTTTTGTCCATCATGCCTATGAAGCCAATAGCCAACCTCGATTCGCCGCCCTCCCCGCCCCGGCCTATTCTCCATCCATGTGTTCAACATGGATCGAGGAGTAGCCACATCATGGGCAAACGTCACCCCAACCTTCCCGCGTGGCAATGGCGCGCGTACCCGGGCAATCATCAGCACCCGACCAATCTGGTGTTGCACCTGATTGCCGTGCCGTTGTTCATCGTGGCGTTTTTGTTGATCGTCTCTGGCGTGTTCAGCCTGAGCCTGGCCAGTGTCGCCATCGGCGTGATTGGCATCGTCGCGGCGCTGGGCTTGCAGCGCCACGGTCACCGCTTGGAGGCGCAAGCCTCCGAGCCGTTCAGTGATCGCAAAGACGCGATTTCACGTTTGCTGGTCGAGCAGTTTCTGACTTTTCCACGGTTCTTTCTCAGCGGCGGCTGGTGGCGCGCCTGGCGAGAGCGTCACCGTCGGCATTGAGTCAGGCGAAGATCGTGACGGTCTGCCGACTCATGGCAATCAACTCACCTTCCGCGCTCCACAGTTTCGCGGCGGCATGCCCGTAGCCGTCGGCGGCGTACTCGGTTTCCACGCGGTACTTGCACCAGTCCAGCGTGCTCAATTCACGTAATGGCTGCACGAATTCGATGGTCCAGGTCAGCGTGCTGCCCATGGCCGGTTTCTTCAGATGCGGCAGCAGCGACGGCGGCCATGCGTCGACCAGCGCAAGAATGTGCGCCTCGGTCACCGGCTCTTCCTTCACGTCGCCACGCAAACGCACCCAACCGCCCATGTCCCGCGAAGAATTACCGGTAAACGGCAAACCGCCAATCGTCCAGCGCATCGCCAGATGACGCATGAATTCCGGCAGCACACCCTTGATGTACGGCAGTTCCTGACATTCGTCCCAGTGCTTCATGTCCGGCGCAGGCTCAGCGGCAATCGCCACTTCCGAAGGACGCGAGGCGCCAAAACTGCCTTGCACCAGCGTGACCACCTGACCGTTCTGCATCGCCCGGCCCAGCACCTGGCTGACGGCTTTGCCTTCACGCAGCACATCCACTTCAAAACTCACCGGGACTTCCGGCTCGACCGGGCCGACGAAGGTGATCGCCAGCGAACGCACCGGGCGATCCGCCGGCACCTTGGCGCGCATGGCTTCGTATTGCAGCGCGGCGACGAGGCCACCAAAACTGGCGCGGCCCTGAGCCCATTCGGCGGGGATCGACAGTTCCGGCTGGCGGCGCACCGCATCGAGCAGATCACAAAAGCGCATGGCAACCTCAGAAACGAAAATGAATGCAGGGATCTTAACCACAGCCGGAGAGCACCGCAGCGTCTATTCCGGTCAAATGCGCTGACAGATCAGACACCACTCCCTGTAGGAGCTGCCGCAGGCTGCGATCTTTTGATGTTGAAAAACAAGATCAAAAGATCG